>CALWJA010000067.1 GCA_944380875.1 uncultured Clostridia bacterium | reverse complement strand
ATCCGGAAGGGTTGGAATTGGTCCCGAAAAAATTTGCGATTGTTCATCGGAACCGCTGGATGGTTGCTCAGTCAGAATATCTCATTGCTTATGTGCAGCATAGCTGGGGAGGAGCAGCCCAGACATTAACTTACGCAAAGCGACGGGGCGTAAATATCTCCAATTTGGCAAACCAATAGAATAAGGAAGTCTGCCGGCTGAAAATGAAATGCCTATAAAATGGCAAGGTTGATGCCGATGACTTGAAAATTCCTCCGTGGTATAATGCTATTGTCCATCTTTGGGCATTGGAGATGGCTTTAAGGCCAAATAATGCCCAGAGGAGTGTTTGCTATGAAGTTTTGTCCCTACTGCGGTGCCGAATTGGTCAGCGGCGCCGCTTCTTTTTGCTCGGAGTGTGGAAAAAGCCTGGCGGCCGAAAATGGATCGGCAGCAATACCGGAAAATAAAAAAAGCTCCTCTGCCCCAAAGCAACGATCTATTCATAAAACGCCGCAGAAAGGTACAGAGAAACGATCTCGCCGAAATAAAGTATCTCCTTCTCAAAATGAGGAAAACGCTTTTTCAAGCCAACAAACAGATTTTGATGGATATGATGGATATTACGATGATGTCCTCCCTTCCGATATAGATCGTGAACGAGAAGAAATTGATGTGGGACTTCTCAAAAAAGTGGGAATAATAGCTGGTGGAGTAGCTCTTATTATCATCCTTTGCCTCATTGCGCTTTATTTCCTGTAACGGTTGTATTTTGGGCCTTCAAGCAGTGTAATATAGGTAAACCAAGCGAAAGAGGTGGCCTTCATGAAGTATATTTCTAAAGGGCTTGTTGTTGCGGGCTCCACAGAAGATATTTTGCATATTACACGCTGCGGGATTGATTTCCAGTTAACCGGAGAGCAGGCTGACTTATGGATTAACGGACGCTTTGGCTTTTCATGCTTGAAAAATGACAATCCGATTGTTTTAAAGGCACTGAAACAGCTTCAAAGGCAGGAACTGGTTGAAGTCGAAGAAGATATAGAAGTAGGAGAATACCGTGCATTAACCCGGTGCATTCTTGTTCCGGCAAAGACGGGTGTGGTTAAGGCTACGCTTAGTTCCACAGAAAGGGATCTTATGCAATGGCTGCGGGAAGCTGGACTGCGACTCACAATGGCCGAACTGGTTTTCTTAGTTGAACACGATATAAGGCTCATGAAAGATTTGCTTGGACCAGAAAACCGGCAGAGACTGACAGAGGTCATCTACACACAGGAAAATATTTTCGATAATATTCTCGAAATACAAATGGAGCATGCGAAGAGTCGTGATGTCGTAGTAAAAAATATATTGCAGCTCCTGAAGAAAAAGCGCATATTACTTTTGTGAGGTGGCAAGGATGAAAAGAAGATTTCAAGAGCTTCCTCCAGCACTGCAAAAACAAATTTTGCTTCGGTTTGGAGCCGGTCTACTTAGTTTCATTCTTTTTATTATTGCAGCAGTGGCATACCAGGAATTCTATGTATGCGTATCTTTCCTTCTGTTTGGAATTGTGTTTGGCATTGCAGGAGCCATGCTGCTTATCCGAGCATTTCAAGGCCGCTTTGTGGCCGTCGAAGGAATTTGCAATCAAGTAGAGCGGACCTCTATTCGGCGCAGACCAAAGATAATCTATTTTTCCGTGGATCCGCATATGGTAAAGATTTACCTCCGACATCGCCTGAAAAATATTGCCGAGGGCGATGGAATTGTCGTATATGTGGCGGATAATATGCCAGTCTATCAGCAGGATGGGTGTGAAGTATTAAATGGTTATCTGGCTGTAGAAATCAGGAAAGGGGTCAATATGCATGAATAATGCGGAGGCTGTTTGTTCATTGGTTGAGGAAATCCGGAAGTTGATTTATTCCAACATTACGCCGGAGGGGCAATGCCGGTTCGATCCGGTAAAAACACGATTGGCGCTGGAATTGGTTAAAACTGAAATTGAAAAAAGCATGCATCAGGAAGCGGATTGACTATTTAACGAGGCGATGCTATAATATGATTATCAGTATCAAGGATTTTCCAAGGAGAATCCAAAGTTTCCGTGGTAACAGAGTGTCAATTAACACATTTGTGTTGATTGGCACTTTTTTTATTTTCCAGGTTTCTACCCAATAAAGGGTTGAAATAAATCATATTGTAGCAGGCGAATCCTGCAAGAAAGGAGCACATTTATGTTCAAAGTCATTGCCACAGATGCCGTTATCTCTAAGGGGTATGACGGCGCACCCGCCTTGAAATATTCGGAAGGCGGGGAAAGCGTCCGGTTCCGGATTGGGAAAAAGGTCTACGACACCCGCGCAAAGAACAACCACCGATGGGTTAACCTTTCGGTAAAAGCCTTCGGGGCTGTTTGCGAGCGCATCAAAAAGATGCAGGTCAAAGAGGGATCGTTTATCAATATCCTTGGCCGGCTGGATGAAGATGTGTGGGAAGACCAGACCACCCATGAAAAGAAGAGCGCCATTGTGGTAATACTCGATGAAATCGAGTATTGTGCATCCGGCGCGAACCGGCAGCAAAAAGAATCCACTGAAGATGCAGCGCCTGTACCGCAGGCCAACAATGCCAACGGCGGTTTTACTGGGAATAGTTTCCCTGGCGGCACTCAACCGCAGCAGGGATTTGCAGGAGTTCCCCAGAATACACAGCCAGCGCAAGCGGCAGGCAACGCGGGCGGCAACTTCACGGGATATGAGCCTTTCGGAGGTGTCAATTCGTTTTTTGACGAATGATTCCAAGGGAGGCAACGAAAAATGAATCTGGCGCATAGATAACGCACATGAGTTACCATCAGAACACTCATGTGCGTTTTTTTATGCCCGGAAGAAAGGAATTGCCTATGAAAGACAAAGACTTCAAACGTCGTATCGCCTATGAGGTGCTGATTATTCTTGGAATGCTGGCGTTGCTTCTGTTTATTTGCAGACTGTGGCCGATTCTTTTGCTTGTTATCCTTGGTATTTTTGTTGCGGCGCTGCGCCTTCTATTTCTCTCTCAAAGACAGGTAGAAGTCATGCATCCACTGCCGAAACCGGAATTAAAGGAGCCGGAAGAACCTACGGAAAAGGTTGTACAGGAATTGGCGTTCAGCGTGATTCAAAAAAGGATCACCTGTTTGGTTACTGAATCCTTTCCCCAGGCGAGATGGGTCTGGAAATCCTCCCAGGCCAAACAGCACGTTATGAATGGAGAGGATGCGTCTATCCTGTTAAATCATGCCGGAGGATACCGGGAAGCAAAAGTCCGGATTGTCAATCTGCGAGTAGTAGGCTTGGACTATCTACAGGCACCAGAGGAAACTCTTGAAGAAGCGAAACCAGTTCAGGATGAGCCGCAAAGAGAGCCGGCAGACAATACTCCACCTAATTATGAGTATCTTGCCTTTGAATGGGTGGACTCTCACGCAGTGGAGCTTAACGAACGCTGTAATGAGTATATTGCAACGGGACAGACTGTGCTCCTGATTGAAGCAAATGACTTGCCGGATCGAGAAAGCTGGCCTGATATTTGCCGGGAACTGGGCCGAAACGGCATGGAGGATTGCGAATGTACGGAGAATGGCATCCTCATCAATCTCACGCAGAGAAACTGCAGAAAGGAATAAATCATTATGAGTGTATCTATCAACAACCTGTTTAACTACTCTCGTTCATTACCGTCTCCTTTTGATACGCTTTCCAGTAAAAAGGTGAAAGTTGCCTCCAAATATGCGGATAAAACCGAAGCAACGCTTTGCGGTTCCGTCATAAAGGCGGTTCATGCTTTATGCCTTTGTATGAGTGCTACTGGCGAAGGTGCTGTCGGTATGGTGGATGAGAAGAAGAGTGTAGCGGAGTATAAATCATCAATGGGACCGGATGCCTATCATCTGGTTGTTTTTGATTCTGCTACCAGAACAATCTTAGCCAGCGTCTACGATAAAAATACCGAGACAATGGAACAGTATACAGCTCACTCCAGTCAACGGGATGGGGCGGCGCTTCTTTTTGCTATGATGCCCCTCCTGATGTCGGACGAAGAGTTTGATGACTGCTTCCAGGATTACCGAACCCAGATGGATGCAGGCTATCCTGATATGGGGAAAGCAACCGAAGCCATGGCGATTTTGTGCGACAATGCTTACCGGAGAATTAAAGATGATACCTGTCCTGCCCATATTGCAGTGAACTTAGATAAGTCTGGAAATCTGATGCGGGTATCTCAGGCCCAGCTGGATTCGGGCGTTTTCACGCCGACCAGCGTAATGGCTGGGGAGTTTACCATTTTTGCGAGCACTGGTCCTGCCATAATCCACGGTTCTACAGAAGTCATCGAGCATACTGATTTTGTGGGGAAATATCCGTTGAGTGCTGGAAGGAAACTGTCCGCACTGGAGTTATCTCTCGTTCCCAAACTACCAGATTGGTACATCATTCCACCGGAAGTGGTGGATATCTGCAAGCATGCACAGGCAACAACTGGCAGGCCTATGCAGATGAGAAATTTCTTGCTGCGTGGTCCGGCTGGTACGGGTAAGACCATGGGTGCCAAAGCTATCGCTGCCGGTCTCGGTCTTCCGTATATGAAGTATACGTGTTCGGCCGGTACGGAGATCTTTGATTTTGTGGGAATGGTATTTCCAGAAACGGATGCTATTTCAACTGGAAACGCAGAACTGGATCGGGAGCGTGAACTGCTGAAATCTATGGGTGGCATCAACTATGATAACGTATCCAAGCTGATGCATCTGCCGGATTTGGATGATATGGATTACGATCCTGCCGGTGTTTATCAAGCGCTCACAGGTATAGAAAATCCCGCAGCAACATCACAGGATTGTATGGGAATTGTGCTGGATATGGTCACAGAAAAGGTAAAAGCGCTTACTGCTCATGATGGCCAGGAAAATACGTCTGGCCAGACCTATACCTATGTGGAGACAGACTTTATTAAAGCACTCAAAAATGGGTATGTGATTGAGGTGCAGGAACCTTCAACTATTATGCAGCCCGGTGTTTTAGTTGGTCTTAACTCTCTTCTGGAACAGGAAGGATCCATTACGCTGCCAACCGGTGAAATCATCCAGCGGCATCCAGATGCAGTGGTTATTGTAACCACCAACGTAAGCTATGAAGGCTGCCGGGCGATGAATCAGTCTGTGGTAGACCGTATGAGTTTGGTGGAAGACATTGAGCTTCCATCACCAGAGGTTATGGTACAGCGCACTATGGCAGTCACCGGCGCGACTGATGAATACCAAGTATCTCAAATGGTACAGGTAGTAAACAGCATGGCAGATTATTGCCGGAAAAATGGTATCACAGACGGCTCTTGCGGTATGCGCAGTCTGATCGACTGGGTCATCAGCACTGAGATTTCGGGGGACCCCTACACTTCAGCACTTTATACGGTCATCAGCAAGACTACTTCCGATGAGGAGGATCGTGCGGCACTAATCAACACAGTACTGGAGCCTATTTTTGCGCCGAAGCGCCGCAGAAAAGCAGTATAACATCAAGAAAGGAGGTCTACTCTTTGGCAAGAGTGAATCACAAAAAGGTAAAGCAGCTCATCAATGAGAAGCGAAGCAAGATATCCGACAGGCAGTTTTTTACATCCAGGATTTTGGCGCTGCACTTTGAGGATATGGCAATGGCGCAAACGCGGCGGTACAAATACAGCCGCCGTATCCATGTCAATCTATTCTGGGAGCCAAAAAACGAGGAGATTGCCTGTACCAATAATTTGACTGTTCACATCAATACGGGCAATAAAATGGTAACGAAGAACCGTTCCCGTGAGGATCGGTATCAAATTGTGTGTGGACTATTTGCTCATGAATTGGGGCATTGCCTGTATACAGACTTCCCATCCGCCCAAACATACGATAATTTTCTGAAGGCTTATAAATGGTACCCGCAGCCGCCTGTGCTGAAGACATCCTCAGATATCCGCAATGAGAGTGATTTGTGGGACTATGCAAAAGCAGATCCACGGAATCTTGAGATGCTGAGGTATATTGCGCAGAATATATCCAATATTCTGGAGGACGGTTATATAGAGAGCAGAATGCTATCCCGGTTTCCTGGAAAATTGGGTTACTGCTTAGAAACACTGCGCGCACAGCATTGGGAAACAATTCCCACCGTGACCCAGCTGATTGAGCACGAAGATGAGGACAGCCATATTTTTGAAAGTATCCTGCAGCTGATTCTCTCCTATGTTAAATATGGAGAAATCAAATACGGCGATGAGCCGCTTTCTGATGAAAGAATCCAAATGGTATTTGGCTTGCTGCCAGAACTGGACAGTGCGATTATCAATCCTTCCGGAAGAGACCGGTGGAATGTAGTCAATCTGATTTTGGTGCGATGCTGGAATTATATCCAGAATTTCATTGAGGTCTGCAAGACCCGCCAGGAGGAAGCAGAAGCTGCTGGGGCTGGAAAAAGTCTGACACAAACGCTCGCTGAACATCTTCAGGCGCTTGCAGGCGGTTCTGATCCGGGCGAAGGAAGCAGCATCCCAGTGGCGGATTCAGGCCCTTCTTCGCCAGTTTCAAATGCAGAACAACGGGCCAAGACGATGGCACAAGCCAATCAAAATGAGTCTGAGGAAAATCCGGTGGAAGCAGATTGCTCCTCCCAGACTGATTCTGGTGAGGAGGATGGCGCAGGTAATGCTGCCGGCCAGCGTTCAGACGACGAGTTGCCAGCGCGCTTAGATGGCGGCGATGCAGAACTCAGCAAAAAGCAAGAAGTTTATCCAGAAGAAACCGGACGTCTCCCATACATGAATACAGAACGTGTCTCAGAACCGATGGGAGGAGAAATCACACGCGATGATGCATATGAACGGGAACGTTATAGCGGTGCAGCCACTGATATTGAGCGGTTATTGGAAAAAATGGCAGAAAGAGCTGCATACAAGCAACTGGAGAATGAGCGTCTGCGGGAGTTAAATGATGCGGCTCAGGGAATCTCCTATGGGGATATCCATGCTGGCGTTTCAATTCGTGTTAAACGGATTGCTGAGGTAGATGAAGAACTGGTGGAACAGTACGATTCTATTTCCGGCCCCTTGCTCACCATTTCGCGTCAGTTGCAGAAAAGCTTGGTGCAGCAGCTCAAGGACAAACAGCGCGGCGGCAAACAGACTGGCTTAATGATGGGGCGAAGACTGGATGCCCATGCATTGTGCCGGAATGACGGCAAGGTGTTCTATAAAAACGCTTTGCCAAATGAAATTCCGGAAATGGCCGTCGGGCTGCTTCTGGATGAATCCGGATCCATGAGTTCCGGCGACCGATGCACGTATGCCAGGGCGTCAGCCATTATCCTATATGATTTCTGTCGAGCTCTGAATATCCCAATTATGGTATATGGCCACAGTACCGGAGGCGGTGATGTTGAGCTGTTTTCCTATGCGGAATTTGAGAGCATTGATCAGAATGATAAATACCGGATGATGGATATTTCAGCCCGCAGCAGCAACCGGGACGGTGCCGCCTTGCGCTTTGTAGCTGAGCAGCTGTCTAAGCGCCCGGAGGAAATAAAAATCTTGATTCTTGTGTCAGATGGACAACCGGCTGCTCCTGGATATTATGGCAGTGCTGCCGAAGAAGATCTGCGTGGCATCAAGCTGGAGTACCGAAGAAAGGGGATTCTGTTTATTGCTGCAGCCATTGGCGATGACAAACCCAGTATTGAACGTATCTATGGTGAGTCCTATATGGATATCACAGACTTGAATCAATTGCCCGTCAAGCTGACCAATGTGGTTAAGCGGCATATTCGGGCATAACAAAAACCGGCGAGGGTGGAGAACATCCTCGCCATTTTCTTTGAAAGGAGCTCTTTATGCATTACTTACACAAGATTTTGGTCTATATCCCGGATGCCGTTACGGATAGGGATAACTATGAACGGAGTGAACTGATAGATGCTATCCGTACTCATGCGGAAAATACGACAGAGGAGTTTTATCAATCTGTTTTTGATTGGAGGGAAACCGATTCTGCCGGTAGCTGGAGCGATGAATATCCTGTGAATGTTCTTCTGGCCCAAGATGATGTGGAGCAATTTATTCGAGAACTATTTGGGGCAAGAAACAGTCAGTTTGATGAAATTCAATACAGCCTGGAACAACTGGAGAATACGGTTGGAACTGACCTAAAGCATATTGCGGAACACATCATGCAAAAACGAAAATATTTGGAAGAAGCTGATGGGTTTAGTGTGATGACGCCGTATTATCTGCACTGTGTTGCTGCTCTGCTGCATGGCGAATACCGCAGCAATTCTTATTTCTACAACACGCATGATTATACCGCTTTTCTCTACCCGGAGGATATAAATGCGATTAAAAAAAGCCCAGCGGACTGGGCCCTCGTGATGTTTGACTATCATAATTAAGAAAGGATGAAAACTATATGCCGAACTGGTATATGAATGAACTGACCGTTGAAGGGCAGGCCAATCTACTGAAACATTTTGTCTTTTCTTCCCAGGGACTTCCCGCAAAATACCCGCTGCAGGAATGGGAAAAGAAATTTTGCCAGGAGCGAAAAGAACCGACAGAGCACTACTTCTGTTTTAATGCTCTTGTTCCTACACCGGATGCAGTATTACAGATGGGTTACGATGCCCACGATAAACTGCCGGAACATGCACTTATGTTTTCCCTGGTTGGCGGGCCGTTTGAACCGATTGACGGTTACCACTGGAATATCCAGAATTGGGGAACAAAATGGGACATCTATTCGGACAAGATTATACCCGAGGACATGGGATGGCAGAAAGGATGTGAGAAGATATCCTTTGCCTTTTATACAGCCTGGTCTCCTCCCATCATGTGGTTTGAAAAGATTATCGAGATGTTCCCTGCATTGCAGTTTAAACTCCATTATGAAGAACCCGGCTGCTATTTCGCCGGGAACCTCATTTACCATGATGGGGCGTTGGAAGATATCCAATATAATGAGGAGCAATGCGCAGAACTGTTTTCTGATCCGGACGAAGAGCCGGATGAGACTCTACTCATACAGGATATGGAGGAATAGGCAATGTTGATATGTGAAAACGGTGCCCAGTTTGAGTATCAGGGTACAAAATACGTTATTGGAGAACCAGTGATTGCTACAAATGCAAGCGAGTATGAAGGGTTGATTGGCACTGTTTATGAAATTCGGGACGGTGAGGATAAGGAAACGGAAAATAGCACACCGGATATGTATTGCCGCTTTGATCCCCCAATTTCGTTGCATGACATCAGGAAGCTTGAGGCTACGTTTTCAAACCTTTACCATGAGCCTAAAAAGCTTGAAGACATCACTTTGGATATAGTGATTATGGCGCCGGAAATGATCATGCCACTCCGGGAACTGGATAAATCCAAACAAGCCCTTCCTATTTACGTTCTGCATGAGGATTGGGCAATCGATGGAGAACCAGGCCAGTCCACGGGGTACTTTGCGAACTATCAGCTTGCAGCGATTGCGTTCCATCGGGCACTTTATGAAGAAAAACAATCTGGTTTAATTCAAGACTGGGAATGTAATAACAGCTATCAGGTTGAGTCCGGGGAATCTTTCTTTGAGTGCTGGCTGGATAAGGAATACATCGACAACCACTATAAGATATCCATCAGTCCAGAACCATTGATTATCTCTGAAAAATCATTTTCTGAATTGGTTCCATCCTGTAAAAAGACAGAAATATCGAAAAATTGTCTTGATTGCTTTACCCCTGAAAAGAATAATCCATACCCTCTTTGTATTGGTAAGGAGCAGGAGGAATGCAAGAGTTGCTGCCTCTATATCCATATGGAAAATGAAGGCGGCATTCTGTAGGAAAGGATGGGGAAATATATGTCAACAACGACTTCATTCCGTCCGTTAACCAGCATCGTTTCTTATCCGGAACGAGGAGAAGGCGGGAACAATCAATATCGGGGAAACTGTTCCCCAAAACTGCTGGAGGATTTGATAAGTTTTTTCAAACCGGAAGAAATCTGCGACTATATGTGCGGCAGCGGGACTACTGCTGCCGCGGCAGACAAGCTGGGAATTCAAAGCCATTGCTACGATCTGCACAGCGGATTCGACCTGTTGCATAACGATATTCCGGAACGTCCTCCCTTTATCTTCTGGCATCCGCCGTACTGGGATATTATCCAGTACTCAGACAAAATGTATAGTGCTGAGAGTGTGCGAATGAAATATGGTTTTGACCCACGTCCATTGGACCTCTCCAGAATCCCGGAGTGGGACAACTTTGTTTCTGCTATGAATTATGCAATGATGAAGCAATACTGCGCCCTTGAAAAAGGAGGCCGAATGGCTGTACTGGTCGGTGATATCAAGAAAAAGGGAAAGCTTTACAGCATGCTTTTTGAACTGATTAAGCCTGGAACGCTGGAAAATGTCATTATTAAAGCCCAGCACAATTGTTTTTCAGATAAGATCCGGTATACAGGTCGGTTTATCCCGATTCTGCATGAGTATGTGCTCATCGTCAGAAAAGATGCCTCCCTGCTTTACCCCATTATGATGTCTCAGAAAAGAGAGATCGATGTTCGGGATATGCCGGGGGCAACATGGCGGGATGTTGTGGCCGCAGTATTGGAAACATGCCATGAAGCTGTTCCGCTTTCTTATCTATATGAGAAGATTGAGCCACACAGAAAGGCACAAAAAAACAAGTGGTGGAAGGAGAAAGTACGCCAAACACTGCAGTGCAGTCCTGACCATTTTGTCCATACCGCCCGTGGAATGTGGGCGCTGAGAAGAGCGTCATAGTTAGAAACGCAAGCCGTCTGCAAAATGCAGGCGGTTTGTTTCGTGTCTGGATAAGAGCCTGTTTTCAAAAGAAGTGATTTCTCATAGTGATCCTTTCGTTTGGATTGACTGTATACTGGAACTTTGTTATAATATCTATATCAGTATCAGAGTTCAGTTACAGCTGAACAAAGTTTACCGTGTTACGAGAGTGTCATTTGCATTTTGCAAATGGCACTTTTTTTGTTTCCGGCCAAATTTCATATTGGGCATAAGCCAGCAGTCCTTTGGGAGTGCTGGCTTTTGTTATATCTGCGGA
Organism: uncultured Clostridia bacterium; assembly: GCA_944380875.1. GTDB lineage: Bacteria > Bacillota > Clostridia > Oscillospirales > Acutalibacteraceae > UMGS1264. Next base: position 6,570 of record CALWJA010000067.1, on the reverse strand, counting down.
AAACCGCAAAAAAACGAAAGGAGCATCATTATGCTGAAACCATGCGAAGACAACTATTCCACCACATTCACTACCTTCGGCGAAATGCAACGGTACCACGAGAAGTTGGCCTCTGAAAGCAAGTGGCAAAAATGCAAAGTCAACGAACTGCATATTGAGCCGCTTGATAAGGCATCACCTCTTTATGGGAATCCTTCCGCATTTGCCGCAGGAACCAGTGCGGATGCAATTGAGGATACCGCACACAATCTGGGGCTTGCTATGCGTGTATGCGGGGATATCTATCCCATCCGTGTGACAAGCTACAAGAGCCTGCTGGACCGGGCAAAGCTCAACGGTACAGTGTTGCCGAAACTGAGCCGGCCTAAGCTGGCACGAACTCTCAATGATTGCCTGGAGGTTTATTCCTCCGAGGCATTGCTGCTTATTCGGGATGAGAAGGTATCCGCAGCCCATTCGGGAGATCCTGTGGATTATTCGATTCTACCTATCGATGAGCTGCTGAAGGCGCTTACAAAGAAGCTGGATGAACGGTTCCCTGGAAGTGTATTTGAATCCGGCTACAGCGACCATGCCCTTACCAGTGCTTCCTGGTCAATGCCCGGACAGAAGGAGGATCTTATGGGTACCTATGAAAAGATGCTGATTGCACAAGGAAAGACCACAATGGCATCAAAGCTGGTACCCGGGATTCGGTTTATGACATCGGATACCGGCATGGCGTCTGCCAAAGTTTCTGCTCTATTTATGGGAACACAGTATCCCATTCATATTGGAAGCTGTGTGGCGGTTGATCATCGCCATCAAACGAGAGTAGAAGATTTTGAGCAGGCATTGGAACAGCTGTTTGCCCAGTTCCAAGATTCTGTAGGGAAATTGCAAAAGTTGCTGGAAATCCATTTGGAGTATCCCGTCAATGCCATGACCCGTATCTGTAAACGGTTATCGCTGCCCAAAAAGGCGGCACTGGAGGCCATTACAATGTATGAAATGGCCTATGGCGGAGGCCCGGCAACAGCCCACGACGTGTTTATGGCTATGCAGGAGATCCCCTATATTCTAAAAGCAGAGCATGCTCCTGAGAGTAAGCTGTTGACGCTTGAAGAAAATATGGCCCGTGCCCTTACCTTGCGCTGGAGCGATTACGATTTGGCAAAGGCGGTGAGCTACTGATGGCAGCGCCAATTATCCTTTGCGATTGTGCAGGTATGTCCAATGAGCGTTGGCTGGAATGCCGTGCTCATGGCCCAAAGGGAACCATACCGTATGCGGTTGGAGGAAGCGATGTGGCGGCAATCTTCGGTGTATCGCCTTGGGTTACCCCGTTGGAATTGTGGCTGATCAAAAAGGGACGCATAAAGGCACCGGTAAAAAACAATGAAGACCAGTTGGAAATGGGGCATCTGTTGGAACCTATTGCAGCCCATTGGTACCAGAAAAAAACCGGAAATTTGGTATATGACGATACTAATTTGTATCAACATGCCGATCACCCCTATGCACTTGCCAACATGGACCGCCGGTATACACGGGCATCAGATGGAGAGCCGGGCATTCTTGAATGCAAAAGCTGCACTTACCACAAAGCCGACGATTGGGCGGAAAATGCTATTCCGATTTACTATGAACTTCAGCTGCGGTTTTACCTTGCAGTAGCGGATGTAGAGTATGGAGCATTTTCCTGCATCTGGGGAAACAACCCCTCCAACGATTTGGCAATCCCAGAGATTATTCGGGATAAAGGTAAGGAAGATATCATTTTTGAACGCCTGGATCAATGGATTTGGAGTTTGGAGCACGATAAGCCACCGACGATGGAGGAAGTAAAACCCAAACTGGCCCTTGAATCACTGGCCAGAATTTATGGTGCCAGCAAGGCAGGACTGCCCACGATTGAATTTTCTCCGAAGTATGAGCGAACGTTGAGGCAGATTGCCATTTTGCAGGACAAAGTGGCTGATTGTCAGGCGGAAATCAAAACTTATGAAAAGGAGATTGCGGCACATAGTGTGCGAATTGCTGAAATCATGAAGGAGCATGAACATGGGGTGCTTAACACCACAAAAGACAAGCTCTTGATTGATTTTGTGACCAAAACAACAAAACGGCCGGATTCCAAGGCGCTCAAAGAAAAGTATCCATCTGCCTATGCTGATGTGCTGAAGGTTACGGAGAGCCGGAAGCTGAAGGTCCAAATAGCACCGGCATGACAGCCGGAGAAAGGAACGTTTATGAAGCAAGAACTCTTTATTGGAAACTGGGAGGAAGAACTGGATCTACAGTTCTTCTCAGAAAATCCTATGCTCAAGAGCGCATATATCTGTTCGCCGCTGCATTCAAGTTCACCCAGAGAATTTCAATATAACCTGCATGCAGCCCGGGCGTATATGTTCTATGCAAATCGTAGGATGGAATGCCAGGCTAAAGCACCGCACGCATACCTGCCTCTTCTGATGTGTGATAAGAATCCCGAAGAACGGAATCTTGCCATACAATTCGGTTTGGAACTGTTAAAGCGCTGCCAGATTGTACTGGTATGCGGGAATAGATTGACTTCAGGTATGAAAACGGAAATCGTTGAAGCGGCAATACAGCATAAGAAAATTATCGTTTTTGATGAGAAGCTATTCTGTGAAGTCAAGCAGACCCTGCGTGAGGCAAAGAAGAACAGCAGGCTTGCCGTTCTTAATACGACGCATTCGGCTATGGCCCTTCAGGCACCGCAGCTGGTTTACTGAGGGGGTATAAAGATGAGAACTTTCTATCATCCGGCGCTTGTAAAAAGCAGCTAAGGAAAGGAGGAAGCGGCATTGATTTGCCAATTCAAAAGACTGATTTATCCGCGCAGTTTATCTGTTGGAGATGCCAGCTATATGATTGCACTGTATAAGCCGTGTGAAAAGCTGTACGATTCTGCCGGAAATCAGGTCGCAGAGGTTAAGGCGGTGGGCTATTGCCTGCCCACCGCTGACAATCTTCGATACAATCTGAAAGGTCAATGGAGCCGCAATTCAAGGCACGGTATCCAGTTTGAAGTGGAGACCTTTGAGGAGATTATCACTCCTACCAAAGAGGGAATCCTCGCCTATTTGACCTCCGGACAGATCAAAGGAATCGGGCCTAAAACAGCAGAGAAAATCTTTGATGCCTTCGGACAGGACACTTTAACTGTATTGGATGAAAATCCGGAAAAGCTATTGTCCATTTCCGGCATTAGTGAGAACAAGCTGAAAAAGATATGTGAATCCTATCTGGCATCCCGCGGTGCGCGTGATGTGGTGGCTTTTTTGGCGCCTCATGGTGTCACGCCCAACCGGGCTGTTAAGCTTTACAGGCAATATGGAGATCAGACTATGGATATTGTGCGGAACCATCCGTACCGATTGTGTGAAATGGTTGGGATCGGATTTCGTACTGCCGACAAAATTGCTATGAGTATGGGCTTTGACAAGCTATCTACAGAACGGGTGGATGAAGGATTGCTGTACACACTGATGGATGCTGAAACAAAAGGACATCTTTGCATGGAAAAGCGGGATTTCATCCGTCAGAGCCTGAAAATCCTGGATACTGATGGCCTTACCGAAGAAATGGGCGCTGCTCGTGCGTCCTGGCTGCTGCATGACGGACGTCTTGCCTCATATAACGGTAGGGTATATCGCGCGGCAACAGCGCAGGCAGAGAAAAAAGTTTCGGACAGGATTCGAGTCCTGCTGCAATCTGGCAAAACACGGCTGGGTGCTTCTCTGATTCCCGAACTGGATATTTTGGAAACCCGCCTTCATCTTACTCTGAATACGGAACAAAAGAACGCTGTCATAACGGCCCTGTCCAACCCTATTTCCGTTATTACTGGAGGGCCGGGGACGGGAAAAACACTAACCCAAAAGATGATCCTGGAATTGTACCGTCAAAACCATCCGCATGGACGGATTGTTTGCTGTGCTCCCACTGGCAGAGCGGCAAGACGGATGGAAGAGTCCACGGGTATGCCGGCGGCAACCATTCATAAAGCGCTGGGATTGCTGGCTGGTGACGATGGCACCTATTGTGAACCGGAAATGCTGGATGCAGATTTGGTTTTGGTAGATGAAGTGTCTATGATGGATATTTATCTGGCTGGTCATCTGCTTCGCTCTATTCCGAAAGGGTGTCAGCTGGTATTGATTGGCGATGCCGACCAGCTTCCTTCAGTAGGCCCTGGGGCTGTTCTTAGTGAGCTTATCAGCTGTGGAGAAATTCCTGTTGTGAGGCTTACAAAGATTTACCGGCAAAGCTATGGAAGCCGTATTGCCATCAATGCCAAACTGATCCGCAATGGGAATCTCAGCCTGGAATATGGAGATGATTTTCAGTTTTTTGAGTCCACGGATCTGTCGGCTTCGGCAGATTTGATCGAGAAGTTATATCTGCGGGAAGTCGGCAGCTGCGGTGTGGATAATGTAGCTCTTCTCAGTCCATACCGGCAAAAGACGGAGACCGGAGTTAACGCTCTTAATGAGCGCCTCCGGGAAAAGGTGAATCCGGCGGCAGCTTCTAAGCCGGAAGCTGTTTTTGGAAAACGAAAATTCCGGCTTGGCGACAAGGTTATGCAGATTAAGAACTACGAAGATGTCAATAACGGTGATATTGGGTACATCACTAATATCCGCCACGATGGTTCTGATGTTACGGTGACAGTTGAGTTTGACGGCAGAATCATGGACTACGAGGGAAATGATCTGGAGATGTTGGATTTGGCTTATGCTTCCACCATTCACAAATCGCAGGGCAGCGAATATCAGTCCGTCATCATTAATTTGCAGTGTGCCCATGCGGTAATGCTGGTTCGGCCGCTGATCTATACCGCTATCACCCGTGCCAAGCAGCGGGTAATTCTGGTGGGAGAGCGGCGCGCTCTTTGTATTGCTATCAAGCGGACAGATACAGAACAACGGGGAACTATGCTGGCCGCAAGAATTGCGGAACAAATGAACGATGTCAGAGAGGAGAGTTTTAATGGCTACATGGCTCAATGATTATCAGGTGCGAAAAGAACAAATGGCTCCGCTGGCAGCTAAAGGGGAGCTTTCTCTGATGCAGTCAATGGAGTATCAGGAGCTTCTATATCGGATTGAGGTGCTGGAAACTTGTCAAATGTTTTGCAAGACTGCTCCGGTCACCACCGATTTGAAAGTATTGATAGGGCACTATCAACTGGTGGATGCCTATGTGCAGTGTATCGGCAGGGAACGCCGTATCGGCCTGCCAGCCGATGAGAAGCAGCGCGCATACCGGAAAACGTCATCCGAGATGCTGGAGAAGATTGTAGCGGATTGCCGGAAACGGTTTTCCAGCTTTCAGCCTTCAAGCCAGGACCTGTATAAACGAAGCATTAGTACGTTGCTTAGTACGGTTCTGCCAGTGTGGCTTCAGATGAGAAATGCCTATACCAAAATTGACAAATAAGGAGGATTCCAAAATGAGTGAACATATCTCGAATGAGAAAAACGCTATGATTCAGAAACTCGGCACAATCAACCAGGTGGAAGGATTTGATCCTACACCTTTTGCAGTCGAGTATACCGATCTCGTCACCGGAGAATCTCGAAAGAGGCTCCCGGTAATGATTCAAATGGCCTGGTTTCGATTGAAATATCCCGAAGGCCGGATTGCAGTCCAGGTATCACCGGGTAAAGACTGCTTTGTGGCTACAGCTCGAATCTATCCCAGTTATAAGGATGGACCAGACTGCTATTTGGCGGAAGCTACGGCTTCGCGAGGACCAGATGCCTCCAAACCGTCGGTTTCTCCCAGAGAATGGGCGCAAACAGCTGCGGTAGGTATTGCCCTACGTAATGCTGGCTTCGGGTTGCAGTTTAATGCGGCCGGCGATGATTTTGAAGACCAAGCTCCGGATGAGCTGCCGACAGCACAGGCGGTGGTGGATACACAGGGACAGAAACCATCTGAGCCAGAACCGGTCTATGAGGCAATGGAACTGACACCGGAAGAGAAACTTCGGCAGGCTAAGAATACTCCGTGCCCCATTTCAAAATACAGTGGAAAGACCTTGGGTGAAGTACTTGAGATAGATCCCAAGGCTTTGAGCTGGGTGGCCAATAGGTTTACAGGGAATCCTGAGATTTCTGCAGCGGCGAAGGCGATTTGTGAGTATGCTGTGCAGCAGGCCTCCGCATAAAGTCAAGGCAATAGAGGGCGGTTTATCCGCCCTCGGAAAGGAGGCAGCATGGAGCTATTTCACATGACAGATATTATCCCTCTTCTTGGGCTGCCATATCCTCCTGCTGGCCGAGGCGACTACAATGTTCCCTGTCCATGCTGTGATGATAATCCCAGAAAAAAACACATGAATATCAATCTGAGGCGCGATGTGTTCCGATGTCCCAGATGCGGATTTTCCGGTGGCGTGTTTGATTTGTATGCGCACTATACGGGCATTCCACGGGAATCGGTTCGAGCGGCATTGATTGCTCGGTTGGATGTGCAGGGAAACATCCCCGCACAAAAAGCTAAGGTTCCCATGCCCCCGGAGATACCTGAAATTCCAATCATCGATGTTGACGCCCG
>CALWJA010000066.1 GCA_944380875.1 uncultured Clostridia bacterium | reverse complement strand
TATGTAACCAATGCCCAAATCGGAGATGCTACGAAAGAAGTGTTCCTTCAGTCTTTAGGCGTGGGGAATTTTGATATCTGCGTAGTGGCGATTGGAGATAATTTTCAGAGTTCTTTAGAGACTACCTGCCTTTTAAAGGAATTGGGAGCAAAATATGTCATAGCCAGAGCCAGCCGGGATGTTCATGCTAAGTTTCTGCTTAGAAACGGAGCTGACAAAGTAATCTATCCTGAAAGGGAAACAGCAGAGCGGCTGGCAGTAAAATGCAGCGCGAACAATTTATTTGAATATATCGAGTTAACTCCAAATTATTCTATATATGAAATTTCTGTTCCTGAAGCATGGGTGGGGAAGAGTATCGTGCAGAAACAGGTCCGCACGAAATTTCATATCAGCATATTGGCTACAAAAGAAGATACTGTTATCAGCCCCCTTCCTTCAGCAGATTACGTTTTTAAGGGAACAGAGACAATCATCATTATGGGCCATAACGATGATGTGAAAAAACTGCTGAAGTGAAGCGGAATTAGAGAAAAAACAGGTAAATTAGAGATATAAACGAAAAAGCTCCTCCAGTTTTTCGCTGGAGGAGCTTTTGTTTTGCTTGCCGGTTGTAATCAAAACCGGATTATGCTTCTAAAGTGAAGCTGTTAAAATCAGCGGAACCTTTTCCTTCAAAGGTGAAGTAAAGAGGATGCACGCCATTGTCTATGTTTAGAGGGGCGGAAAAGGTTTTCCAGCTTTCAGAGGGGCTGACCGGAATTTCAGCTACAACTTTCCCGTTTCGTTCGTCCCGAACTTTAAAAATCCCGTTGGCTGTTCCTCGGGTTTCAACGGAGATGGTTTTGGCTGTTTTAAAATCAAAATACCGGTATCCGGCTGTTGCACCGTCCACCATATTGTTGATGTATTGGTTGGGAGTGTCTTCCCGATCCACACCTTCCTGGGTAAAGGCCGGATGATTTTCGTCCTGCTGTTCCGGGAGGCTTTCGGTAGTACCGTTTTTACTGTAAAGATGGCAGGCGATACGGGCTTCATAGGTTCCTGTATCCCGAAGGGGCCCACCGTTCAGCCCACAGGAGGTAACTTCCGCCTGGTGGAATTTTTCTCCGTCAAAGTAAATTTCTTCTGCGCAAGCCTGCCGGGAGAAAAAGTGCCGGTTGGTCTGGCGGTGGTAGAATACATACCATTTGCCGTTTACAAAAGCAACACTGCCGTGGGTATTGCCCCGGTAGTTCAGGGCTTGTGTGTTTCCGTTGGCGCCGATATCCGCGTTGGAAACGAGCACACCGCCGTAGTGATACTCGCCGAGAGGAAAGTCAGCGACGGCCCAGCAAAGCTCATGCATCCAGCAGGAAGAATAAATAAAGTAGTATTTACCGTTTATTTTGCGGATAGAGCTGGCTTCAAAAAATGGATGGGCTTCATACTCCGTTCCGTCCGCATCATTTATAATAGGCAGGTTGTGGAAGGGGCCGGATTTAATGGTAAGCATATCCTGCTCCAGTTCCATTTTCAGGCTGTCTTTATCTACCCCAGGGGTTTTATAACGGGGGCTGTTGCCCGAGAACAGATAGATCCGTTTATCATCGTCTATGAAAATTCCGGGGTCAAACTGGCGGATTTCACCGGGGCGAGAGCCCAGAATATCCCCATTGGGATAACGGACAAAATCCAGGAAAGTAAAGGGACCTGTGGGGGTATCGGCCACAGCGACACCAATCTCTTTCAGGAAATCCAGGCAGTAATAGAGATAATATTTCCCATCGTTTCCTTTGCAGACATCGGGGGCCCAGAGAGCATGTTTTCCGTCTGCATTGCGGGGATCCTGAGTCTTTTTATAAATAACGCCCTCGTATCTCCAATCGGACAGGTCATTTTCCGGTGCAGACCAGCATACATAGTCGTTTTGGCAGTAAACATCGCCGTTAAAGCAGTCGTGGCTTCCGTAGATATACAGTCTCCCATCGAAAACCCGGGGCTCCCCGTCGGGAATGTATTCATAACTGGGAAGATAGGGATTAAATACTTGTTTTTTCATTTTTTGTTTTTTCCTCCTGCGCAACCATATTTTGCCCTATTATCATAGCACAGGTGTATCGGCGGGAAAAGCGGTAGAAATCCACAATATATTTCAGCAATTTTTATCCAATAAATCGCAAAAAAAGTTGCTAAAATAGTTTATGCCTGTTTCTCTGCTATACTGTTGGATAACGCTGGGATAAACAGCACACATATTTGTATCTATGGGAAGATAAAAAATCATATAAAAAGGCCGGCGTGAAGTACCGCCGGCCTAACAGGTTGGAATTCCCTATGCTGCAGAGGATCGCAGCTATTGAATCGCAGGGATGTATACTGAAAGAGAATACGCAAAAATTATCCGCGAGGGCGCGTTTTTATAAAATCAGGAAAGAAAGAATCCGGATCCTGCTTGAATTGTTCCACAATGTCCACAGCAGGAGAGGGGTCTTTTTTTTCTGCAGGCTGACCTGCTTTAGGCATTCGCATCCAAAGGGGAAGGGGATTTTCCTCTGGATTCATGCAGTGATATACTTTCATCTTCTTCACCTCCCCTAACAGAATATGCAGACAGGAGAGGTTTGTTCTCTGGAAAAAGCAGTATTTCTATAAGCCCATAGAAAACAGTTGCCCTATGGCCTTAAAAGGAATCCTGCATCAAATTACGGCAAACATTTGGGAAATTCGTAATTATGCCGTGTATTCCCTTTTGAATCAGCCAGCGCATATGATTGGGCTCGTTAACTGTCCATGCGTTTATACCGATGCCTTTGTTATGGCAGGCGTCGATTTCTGCTTCCGAGATACGGCTGTATTCAGGATGGATATAAGAAACACCGCAGGAAAGGGCATATGCGCCGCAGTTTTCCACCGGATCCACACAGAGAAATCCTCCTGGGATTTCCGGAGCCAGCTTTTGGCATAACAGAATAGACGCGTTATTAAAGGAAGAAAAAATAATGCGATCTTCCAAATGAAATTCACGAACCAGTGAGATGGTTTTTTCTTCCAACCCCTCATAATAATATTCGCTGTTTTTCAGTTCAATATTTGTAAAGATAGGCAGTTCTTTCACATAGGAAAAATATTCCCGCAAGGTGGGAATGGGCTGTATTCCAAAACGCCCCGTATATTTGCCGCTGGCGTCCAGCGCACGCAGTTCCTGCAGGGTAAAGTCTTTCACAGCCCCTCTGCCGTCGGTAGTGCGGTCTACGGCCTCATCGTGAATGATTACGATTTCCCCGTCTTTTGTCAAATGGACATCCAGCTCAATGCCGTCGCATCCGGCTTCTACCGCCCTATGGAAAGCCAGCATGGTGTTTTCGGGGTATTCGCCGCTGAATCCTCTGTGAGCAATACAATATGTCTTTTTATTTTCCAGTTTATCCATTTTTCTTTTGTCACTCCTTCTTGAGCTGTATTCTTTATAGGCTTCTTTAGCTGTATTCTATACCGGAGAAAGAATCCGGTCAATGGGAGAAAAGGATTTTATCCGGGCGGAATATATCAGTCGGGGAAATTAAAACCAAAGTATATAACAAAAAATCGGCCTGCCGTTTTCCGGCAGGCCGATGCAAGTTTTCTTTTGCTGTTTTATTGTCTCAGTTCCAGCAGCTTGTTTTTCAGTTCTCCTTCTATACGTCCCAGTTCCTTTTCGGCCTCCATACGTTTCTGATGGCCTTCGGTCTGGATGCGCATAACTTCATCCAGCGTGGAAATCAAAGATTCGTTTGTGGCTTTAAGGGTTTCCATATCCACAATACCCCTCTCTGATTCTTTGGCGGTCTCCACCGTGGCCATTTTGAGGGTTTCCGCGTTTTTTCGGAGAAGCTGATTGGTCATATCCGTAACTTCCCGCTGGGCTTCCACCGCTTGCTGGGAATGGGTTACGCCAAGAGCCAAAACCATTTGGCTCTTCCAAAGAGGAATGGTATTTACAATTGTGGACTGTATCTTTTCTGACATAAGGGTGTCGTTGTTTTGCACCAGACGGATCTGGGGAGCCATTTGAATAGAGATCATCCGGGTGAGTTCCAGATCGTGGATTTTCTTTTCAAACCGGTTGCAGAGGGCAGAAAGATCGTTTGCAGCCTGGGCGTCTTCCGGCAGGCCCGTTTCCTGGGCCTTTTTCTTCAAAGCGGGAAGGTCCTCTTCCTGGACTTTCTTCAGCTTCTTTTTGCCCGCCAAAATATACATGGTCAATTCCCGGAAATATACTTTGTTGGTTTCATACATCTTGTCCAGCATGGCAACGTCTTTCATCAGTGTAATCTGATGCTGTTCCAGCATGGTTGTAATTTTATCGATATTGGCTTCCGCTTTGTCGTATTTTGCGCGCATAGCGGTGATTTTGTTGGCGCCTCTTTTGAAAAAGCTGAAAAAACCTTTTTCATTTTCCTCAACGTCGAAATCCTTGAGCTCTGTTACCACGTTGCTGAGCAGTTCACCTACCTGCCCTAAGTCTTTTGTACGGACATTATTCAGCGCAGCTTCAGAAAAATCTGCAATCTTTTTTTGCGCCCCTGCGCCGTATTGCAGAATCAAGGCACTGTTGCTCAGCTCTATACGGGAGCTGAACTCCTCAACCTGCTTTTTTTCTTCTTCTGAGAGCATGGCTTCCGCTCTCTCTTCCACGGATTCTTCCTGGGCAGCAGGGGATTCATTGGAAGGAGCCAGTTCTGTTTTTGCATCAAAAGGTTCCAGTGTAAGAGAAGGGGCTGCCGGTGCAAATAAATCGGCAACAGCATCTTCCTTAACGGTATCCTTGGATTCAAATAAATCGTTCATGGGTAACACCTCAATTCATTTCTATTAAGATTTTTAAGCTTTTCCGGCCAAAAGATTCCGACCGGTTTCTTTCGTATGTTGAAACTTGAGAGAAGCCCGCCTTTTATGCCCTGTATCAGGCGCTTTCGTTGGCGGCAATTCCTATCTGTATCCTAAACCCGCGGCAACCTGTATTACGGGGAATTTTTCTTTTGGCTGCCCTGCGTATGAAAATCCTTAGAAGAGGTTAAACCTTCCTGGGCAAACATAGTTTCCAGCACAGAAATATCGGAAGCTATATCGAGAATATCCTCCTCATAGAGCGTATCCATCAGGGAGCTGAAAGCATCATTGATAGTATCCAGTGTCTGAGATATCTCGTTTTTTGCAGACAGGATTTTCTGGCTTTGGATAGGCTGGGAATCGAATTCCTGATAGGCGTTTAAAAGTTTTAAGGTTGTAGGAAGATAATAGCTCATAAAGCGGCGTATATCGGGGAGCTTTTCCGGCCGCTTTTCCACACAGGCAAAGATACGAACGGTTATTTCCTCAAGCTGGGAAATCTTCCGGGAAATTTCCTCGCCCGGAATGGCATCGTTTACTCTGCGGATCTCACGGATATATGCCCGCCCTTCCCGGACGGCCTCATCTAATTCTGCATTTCCCGTAGAAGCAGGGGAAGCTTCCTCTTTTCGTTTTGTTTCTTCTTCCGCCTGCCTTTGCAGTTTGGCGTCTTCCGCCAGCAAGTACATCCTGTAGGTCTCTTCCGTAAGCATAAGAGTGGTGCCTTCGTTGTCGATATGTCCATTGGGGAACCAGCCTGCGGCAATCATTTTTTGAACAGCATTTTTGGTTTTACTGGTTTTTTCCATGCAAGAAGCCGCCATCTGTTCCAACGAACAGAATTCTGCATCGCCGATGAATTTTCTATACCGGCGGAAACGAAGAATCTTCCCATTCCGGTTGCCCGCAAAAATGGCTAGGGCCAGGGAAAAAAGCATAAGCACACCACACACAACTGCTAAGGGCGCAAGAAGGGAGGTGTAGAAAAACGATGCAAGAAGGCTGAGAATACATACGATGGCAAAGATGCAGGAAAAAAAGCATCCCAATATCAGCAGAAATGTGTAAAGCCCTTTAGAAGGTGGGTTAAAACGGGGAGATTCAGGGCGTTCATAGACTGGCGCTTTGGACGAGTTAGCCCTGGGAGACGTGTAGGCTTTTGGAGGTTCCTGAGGCTGCACGTCAGCCGGATTTCCCGATTTTGCCAGGTCCGAAACTTCCCGGATGGTTATATCAATATTGTTGCGCAGCTCTTCCAGATTCCTGGAATAAGAAACGCCTTTGATAGCGTCCTGCACAATGTTGCCTATATTTTTCTTTCTGTAAGGATGATTGTTCCCGTATTTAGGATATTGGCTCATGGGTGATCCTCCAAATAGTAAAAAGCCTTGAGGCGATGCTTAAAACCACACCGGCTGCAACAGGCGCATTACTATGTATTTTGTATGGCGGTTTTTCTAGTTACTGTAAAGGGAAGAAGCGTGTCCCTTTTTATGAAAAATATTTTGAGAATGCCTTTATTATAACCCACTTTCTGTGTGTTGACAATCAGGCTTATAGGGATTTTTCCATAGGCTGTAAAAGAGAATATTATACATGCACAAAAACCCCCTGAAAAACATAAAATGATAGAAGTAGGATAGTAAGGGCTATAAAAAGGAGGATTTGCGTATGGAGACAGAGCGGGAGACAATGTATACCGTCACAGTGCAAACGCCTGCGGGCGCTTTCCGGGGAAAGATGCGTCTGCAGATGGATGAACGTTCCGCCAGCGGCATGCTGTATTGGGAATCCTACAAGATTCCATTTGCACATGTTCCCGTCCGCAATGAAGAGGCGGCTTTTCATGGAAGCCTGAAAAATCCTCCTTTGAATTTTACGGTAAAAATTCGGAAAAAAGAAGGGGGAAGAGCTCTTCAGGGAACCTTGCTTACCCCTTTCGGCAGCTTTCCTGTCTATGGCAAAAAAACAGAAGATAGGAGCTGGAAATAGAAACATATTTAATAGGTGTGTTTGGAAGTTTTTACAATTGGGATACGATGGGGCAAAAGATTATAGTTTAAATTCGTCCGGATCGTATTCCCGAAGAGGCGGTAGGTTCCGAGGAGTTCGTTTTAGAGGATCATACCGAAAACGGCGACAATCCGGGTTTCCCATTGGGCGGCGGGCAGAACAGAAATCCTGCCCGCTTTTGCGGATATTGTATACGCAGAAACTGCAGTCTGCGTCTCTTGCGGTATTGAAAAAGGTTAAAACACGGCTGAATTTTCCCATAGAAACGCCTCCTCGCTGGGTTGGACAAACCAGATTTCCTTCCGTTTTTAGAACACCGCCTTTTGAACGGAAAGCTTTTTCCGAAACTGCATTTGTCTTATAAACTGTCTTTCATCAATTTGTTTATAAATTTAATAAAAGTATAGCATGTTTCAAAGTGGAATTCCAGAAAAGACAGGAACAAAAGGATGGGGCTTTCGGTGGTTTTTCTTTCCAGCTATGGCTTTATGATTTTTGAAAATCTGATTTATTCGTTTAGGCATCTGGGCGGTAAACCGGGGCTAAGAAAATAGAGATTTCGTTCTGGGCATCCTCCTTTCCAGCCGGGAACATTCAACGAATGGAATGCCTGTTTCGGGAAATATGCTTTAGTAGGCTGCCTGGCGCTGCGGCAAATCGTTCCTGGGTGAGGCTGAGAAGAAAAACAGCGCAGAGAGCTACAAGAGCTATTGCGGCGGCAGGAGATACGGGAGCTGCAGGAGTCAGAATCCCGGAAAAATTAGAGAAGGTTTCTTCCGCCAAAGGGGAGGGGGGAAAAAGTTTGGTAAGCCCCAAGGTACAGGCCGCGGCAAGCAAGCCGTGTAGCAGGCGGAATATCCGGAATTTCCATGGGGAAAGGACAGGCTCCCGGAAAAGGGAAAGAATTTGGAATTGCACGCTGAGCCCTCCCCAGCCCAGGGCGAGAGCGTATCCCCAAAGAGGGATCTCCTCTTTGGAAAGCTCATAACAGCCCTGGGTTACTTCCAGAAATGCAGTAGCGGCCGCGGGCAGGGTGCCTTCCGGAAGATAGGACACGGCAAAATAGGAAAGCATTCCAAACAGTATAACAAAGGCGCAGGTAGAAGCCATGGAACGGAGGGCGGCTTCGGTTGAACGGATGAGCGCTTCCCCTATGGGAAGATAGGATTTTTCGTTTTCCGGGGAACCAATCCTTTTTGTAGGTTTTTGCGGGCAGCTCTTTTTGCAAGATTTTCCCCGGCAGAGAAGCCCCAAAAGACAGCAGGAAAGAAGTTGCCCTCCCAGAAGGAGCAGACCAGCATAGGAGCTTTTCAGGTAGCCTGATCCCACAATACTTAAAACGAAAGCTGGCCCTGCATTTACACAGAAACAGAGCATGCGCCCGGCTTCCTCTTTTGTGATCTGGCCGGATTCCAAAAGGGACAAAGTGCTCCTGGGCCCTACTGGATAGCCGCCGATCATGCTCATAAAGAGCACGGGCGCAGCGCACCCCGGCAGCCGAAACAAAAAACGGAAGGGCCTTTCCATAAGTTTTCCTACAGCCGCTGCGGCCCCTGTCTGCACAGTAAAGATACCCAGAATCATAAAAGGAAACAGGGAAGGTATTAACACCTGGAGACAGCATTCCACCCCTCTCAGAGCTCCTTTGGCGCAATCCTCAGGATAGATACAGAGAAGAGACGCAAACGCGAGGGCAAAGAAGCAGGCGGGAAGACGATTTTTCTTTTTAAGGCTTTTTTCTTGCAGCTTTTTTGTATTGCCGGATTTTATGTGTGCAGGTTGTATGTTTTCCATATGGGCGTCACCTCTTTATACAGCAATTATATTGCGGGCTATCCGCATACATGCCCGGAAAAGCGCATAGTTTTAAAGTACGGTTTCCGTTTCCCCGCCTTTTCCGCAGAGCCGGCAGGGCAGGCGGTTTCGGTATCCGATTCAGAAAGCCGGTTATCTTAAAGCGTAGAGCATTTTGGGAAAGAGGGTGTTTCCTCCGTGAGAAACTCCAAAGGGAAAAGGGAAGGAAAAGGGGACCGGAATTTAGAAAAGAACACACCGCAGGGCAATTTCCTGCAAAGGCTGGGTGGTTCCCTTCTTCGGGACGCGGTGGAAGGGGCCAGAATGGAGTTTAAAGGCAATCGGGAAGTTGTTTTGGAGGATTGCCGGGGAATATTGGAATACGATACGGATGTAGTGCGTGTAAGAGCGGGAAAACTAATTGTCCGATTTACAGGGCGGGGATTGACAATCAAGTGTATGACGGCAGATTCTATGGTGGTGGAAGGATTTATCACCGGAATGGAATTTATGGTTTAAGCAGGAGGGATAAGGAATGCTGGTAGGTCTTCTGCGTTTCTTCAGGGGAAGCGTGCAGTTTTCCATAGAAGGGTCTCCGGAGCGTTTCTATAACCAATGCGCGAAACAGGGGATCCCTCTTTGGGGAATTCAGGGGGGCGGTGCATACAGCGCTTTCGCCGCCGCTTCCCACTATTCCAGGCTTCGAGCCTGTGCCCGCAGGTCCGGCTGCAGACTGCGTATACGAAAAAAGGCCGGAATGCCCTTCCGGCTTTCCTTTTTGCGCAAACGAAGAGGTATCCCTTTAGGGTTGCTGTTAGCGATATGTCTTGTTCTATTTCTTTCCTCCAGAGTTTGGAGCATAGAAGTCAGCGGCTGCGAAGAAATTCGGGAAGAGGATTTTCGAGCCGCATGCCAGGAAGCCGGGCTCAGTCTGGGAATGGCCAGATCGGATATGGATCCCCACACCATACAGCAGCGGCTTATGCAAATGTTTCCGGAAATTTCCTGGCTTACGGTAAATACCAGCGGAAGCACGGTTCACATTTCTTTGACAGAAGGCGTGGAAAAACCGGAAATGGTGGATACGGAACATGTGGGTAATATGAAAGCGTCCGTTGCCGGCCAGGTTGTACGTATTGAGGTTTTTTCCGGCAAGGCGGCCGTTTCCGTGGGAGAAGCGGTGTCTCCCGGGCAGCTTCTCATCAGCGGTACAGTAGAAAATGGGGCTTCCCCGGCTGTTCGGGCGGATGGGAGGATTATCGCCAAAACCACTCGAACCTTTTCAGCCGAGATCCCTTTAATCGAAAAAACGAAAACATATACCGGGGAAACTGTCACCCGAAGAAGCCTTACTATTTTTGGGATTCCGCTGCCTTTGAGCCTCACAACTGCCCCTCTTGAGGATGGGTGGGAACGGTCCGGAGATATAACATCCCTAAAGGCAAACGGAAACCGTCTTCCTATTTATTGGACCGAAGAAGTTTGGAAAAAAGTGGAGATTGGCCAGAGAGAGCGCAGCCGTGAAGAAGCGGAGAAACTAGCCAGGAAGGAAATAGAAAAACAGGAAAAGGAATTGAGCGAACTGAAAATCCTGGAACAGGCGGAAGAGTTTGTAATTCGGGATCAAGTTCTTTATTGCACAGTGACCATAAAATGCGAAGAGAATATAGCAATAGAGTCGGAAATTATTATAAAATAACCAAATAATTTTATGATATTTTTTAAAGTGGAACGGGTGACGGGAAAAGGAAAATATGCTATAATCTATCTTGATAAAATATAAACAACATGAATAATAGTTTTTACCGTTTATGGATATCCTGTACAAAAAAAGTGGATGTGTGCTTTTGCGTTTCTTTTATAAAAAAGCGCAAAATTACTGTATTTACATTGGCATCTTGACAATCTGCGGGTGCTTTGTGCAGAATTCTCATATTCAGCTTACTAATAGGAGATTATGGCAGAATGATGGAGAAGAAAGTGAATTTTGACCGCCTTGAGCAGGCGGTGGCTCTGTTTGGAAGCTTTGATGAAAATGTAAAGCTGATCTCAAAGACTTATAATGTGGCGATTACCAGCCGCGGGGGCGAGATCCGTATTGCAGGGGAGCCGGAAGAGGTGGAGAAGGCATCCAGGGTGATTGAAAGTCTTCTGCAGATGATTAATCAGGGAGAGGCCCTGAATGAACAGAATATCCGGTATTGTATGAGCCTTGTAGAAGAGGGGACGGAAGAAAAGATGCAGACTTTGGCAGGAGACTGCATCTGCATCACCAGCCGGGGAAAACCGGTAAAACCCAAGACCCTGGGGCAGAAGCGATATTGCACAGCCATTAAGGAGCATACCATCACCATAGGCGTAGGTCCTGCGGGAACAGGTAAGACGTATCTGGCGGTTGCACTGGCCGTAACGGCTTTCCGGGCGCAGCAGGTAAACCGAATTATCCTGACCAGACCGGCTGTGGAGGCGGGAGAGAAACTGGGA
This sequence comes from uncultured Clostridia bacterium, assembly GCA_944380875.1. Classification (GTDB taxonomy): domain Bacteria; phylum Bacillota; class Clostridia; order Oscillospirales; family Acutalibacteraceae; genus UMGS1264. Next base: position 47,641 of record CALWJA010000066.1, on the reverse strand, counting down.
TTCCTGCCCGGTGACTTGCAGCAGAAGGTGGACCCGTATCTGCGCCCTCTTTATGACGCATTGTTTGATATGCTGGGGGCCGAAACCTATCAGAAATACGTGGAAAAGGGAAATATTGAGGTTGCCCCGCTGGCCTATATGCGCGGCCGCACTTTAGATGACAGTTTTATTATTCTGGACGAAGCCCAGAACACCACCCAGGAGCAGATGAAAATGTTTCTGACCCGTTTAGGGTTTAATTCCAAGATGGTTATTACTGGCGATATTACCCAGATCGATTTGCCGGACGGCAGACGTTCCGGTTTAAAGGATGTCATGCATATTCTCAAAGGAATAGACGATATAGCGCAGGTTCGTTTTGATGAAAAGGATGTAGTCCGCCACCGTCTTGTGCAGGATATTATCAAAGCGTATGCGAAGGCGGAATCAAGGCGCTGAATCCTGCTTATAAAACCGGCAGAAAGCTGAAAAAACAGCCGCTTCCAGGCGGCGGAAAGGTATGATATAGGGTATGGAAAAAATAAGAGTCATCATCGATAACACACAGAAAGAGGTAAAGATTCCCACCGGCATGAGAATGCTTGTGCGGCGCTGCTGCAACGCGGTGCTGCGGATGGAAAATTTTCCGTATCCGGCGGAAATCAGCGTTACTTTTGTAAATAATAAGCAGATCCATGAGCTGAACCGGCAGTATCGGGATAAGGATATGCCCACAGATGTGCTCTCTTTCCCCATGGGCGAAAACGGCGTATACGACGAAAACCATGATACGGGCGCAAAAATCCTGGGGGATATTGTTATCTCTATGGAGAAGGCTGTGGAGCAGGCCAATCGGTATGGCCATAGCCTGGAGAGAGAGGTAGGCTATTTGACGGCGCATTCCATGCTGCATTTGCTGGGATATGACCATGAGACCTCCGGTATAGATAAAATGCATATGCGCGAAAAGGAAGAGCATGTGATGACCCAACTGGGGCTTCCCGGCAGCGCTGCCAGTTATTTTATGGATGAGGACGAGTAATCTTTTTGGATATCTCTGAAAAAGGAGAAATATGGGCATTAAACGGTTTTTGAAAGGGTTTCGATATGCTTTCGCCGGTATAGGCCGCTGTGTTTTGGAAGAACGCAATATGCGGATTCATACGGTGGCTGTGTTCTACGTATTGCTTTTTGCGCCTTTTTTCCATCTCACAAGGGGGGAATGGGCTATTCTGTTCCTTACAATGGCGTTGGTTTTGGCGGCTGAATGCGTAAATACAGCTGTTGAAAGGCTTTGTGACCGGATAGGAAAGGAATATAACCCTCTTATAAAAGCGGCAAAAGATATCGCGGCTGGGGCAGTGCTTATCTGCGCGGCTGGAGCGGTTTGTGTAGCTTTGTGCCTTTTTTGGAGGCCGGAGGTGTTTTGGCAAATAGGCTTATGGTTTGCGGATAGACCGTGGGCATTGGCAGCGTTGATACTTTCGGCAGTTTGCCTGTTTCTGTATTGTTTTTTGGGGTTGCCCAGATCCAGTAGAGTGGACAGGCCCTGACGGAGCTTTGCTGCCAATACGTAAGAATGAAATTGGGAAGTTTTAAGAAAGACTGAGGAAATGCATTTGGATATTCAGATACAGGATATGGAAAATAATTTTGCCGGAAGAACCGCTTTTATCGCCATTGTGGGGCGGCCGAACGTGGGGAAGTCTTCCCTTTTGAACCGGATGCTGGGGCAAAAAATAGCCATAGTGAGCAGAAAGCCCCAGACAACCCGTACCAGAATAATGGGCGTCTTAACAGAAGGCGAGGATCAGCTGGTATTCATCGATACTCCAGGCCTGCATCAGCCGAAAAGCAGGCTGGGAGAATATATGGTTCGTTCCGTCAACGAATCGGTGGCTGGGGTGGATGCCTGCCTGTTAGTTGTGGAAGCTGGAAAACCGGTATCGCCTGCCGATCAGGAACTGATGAAAAGATTTCAGTCTATGTCGCTTCCTGCTGTGTTGGCTATAAACAAGATTGATCTTTTGGAGGATAAATCCCGGCTTATGGAGCAAATAGCGGAGTTTTCCAAGTTGTATGCCTTTGAGGCTGTTGTGCCTGTTTCGGCCCAGGATGGGAATGGCGTAAAGGATGCCCTTCTCCCCGAACTGAAAAAGCTTTGCCAGCCTGGAGGGCATATGTTCCCGGATGATACGCTTACCGATCAGCCGGAAAGAGTTTTGGCGGCTGAAATTATCCGGGAAAAACTCCTGCGCCTGCTGGAGGGGGAAGTTCCTCACGGAACAGCAGTTTTTGTGGAGCGCATGCGTGAGCGGGAAGACAGCGATATAACGGATATTGACGCTGTGATTTTCTGCGAGCGGGAAAGCCATAAAGGTATTATCATCGGGAAGGGCGGTTCTATGCTGAAAAAGGTAGGCAGTTATTCCCGGGCGGATATGGAACGCTTTTTTGGCTGCAGGGTGAATTTGAAGCTCTGGGTAAAAGTTCGGGAGGATTGGCGGAATCGGGAAGGGCTCTTGCGCAGTCTCGGCTATGATAAAACGGATTTTGAAGGATAGACTGGCTGCTTTTTAGCTTCGATTACCGGCAATAGCGGTCAATTCTGTTTGAATTTTTTAATTTGGCATTACAATATTTCCCTCACATACCCCAAATAAGGAAGGCAATACTGTTTTTTAGAAGTGGATTCGGCTTTCGTGCATAGAATGGTAACAGAAACGCTTCGGAAAATGAGGTGCCTTTTCCTTTAGCTCTATTGCAAGCGGCTGGGAAGGCGCGCCGATATTTGGAAAGGGGTTGTGGGAAATGGACGAACAAACGGCATGGGATTGCTTTGCGCAAAGCGGCAGTGTGCAGGATTACCTGATTTACAGCCAGTGTAAATATTCCAGCCGGGCGGCGGAATGCGGGGAAACAGGCCCGCTGCTTTCCGCGGAAAAGGAGAGGCCCGATGCATATCGAAACAGACGGATTGGTGATAGGGGAAAAATCCATCGGGGAGAGTGACCGTTTGGTAACGGTTTTAACCCGGGAGGAAGGCCTTCTGCGCGCTTTTGCCAGGCAGGCCAACCGATTTCGCAGCCAGAAGCTTTTCGGTACCCAGCTTTTAGCATATTCCCGCTTTCGAATTTATAAAGGGCGGGATACATACACAATCGACGAGGCGCAGTCTCAGGAGCTGTTTTTTGATCTCCGCCGGGATATAGACCGGTTGTCCCTTGCCCAGTATTTCTGCGAGCTGGCGTCAGTGTTGGCTCCCCAGGAAGCGCCGGCCGGGGATTTTTTGCGTCTTTTTTTGAATGCCCTTCACTATCTGAGCCGGGGAAACCGTCCCCTTTTGATACTGAAAGCAGTAGTGGAAATGCGTTCCCTTTCATTGGCTGGTTTTATGCCGGATCTGGTGGGCTGCAGAGGCTGCGGGCTGTATGAATCGCAGCAAATGTGGTTTTACCCTCGGGAGGGTGTTATATATTGCCCGGATTGCGGCAGAAAAGCGGCTTTGCGTTCTCCATACTGCATTCTTTCTCCGGGCGTTCTCATGGCTTTGCGCCATACGATCTATGCGGATATGGAAAAACTTTTCGGGTTTTCCCTTTCAGCCTCAGGTAGAAAACAGCTGGCCAAAGCTTCGGAGGAATATACTTTGAACACCTTGGAGCGGGGATTTAGAACGTTGGATTTCTTTCACCATGTATTCGCGGATTCTCCGGAACCGGTGAAGGAGAAGGAAGGTTTATAAATATGCTTTTCCCGGCAGAGTAGCCGGAAAAGTACGGTGTTTTATATAGTTTGAGGTTTATACTATGGAATATAATTTAAAACGCAGCAACCATATTTTGGAGCTGGATAAAATTTTAAAGCTTTTGGCGGATGAGACTGCCTGCGAGGATGCGGCGGCTCTGGCACGTGCGTTGGAGCCTTCTTCTTCCCTTTCGGAAGTAAACCGTCGTTTGGCGGAAACGGGAGAGGCCCATTCTCTTATGGCCCGGTTTGGGGCGCCCTCTTTTGGAGGCCTGCAAAACGTTACATCCTCCCTTCGCAGGGCGGAAGCCGGCGGCTTTCTGACTATGGGTGAACTTCTCCGGGTGGCGCAGGTTCTGCGGACCATCCGCGGAATATTGGAATGGAGAAATCGGAGCGAAGGCGTGAAAGGGGTTTTAGACGACCGCTTTCATATGCTGATGGCCAATAAGTATCTGGAAGAGAGGATTTTTTCTTCCATCCTTTCTGAGGAAGAGATGGCGGATAACGCTTCTCCGCAACTGGCTTCCATCCGCAGAAAGATCCGGGGGGCTTCTCTTCGGGCGAGAGAACAGATGGATAAAATGATCCGTTCTCCGTATTACCAAAAGTATCTGCAGGATCCTATCGTAACCATGCGTTCAGGCAGGTTTGTTGTGCCTGTTAAGGCCGAATGCAGGGGTGAAGTTCCGGGCCTTGTGCATGATACGTCTTCCAGCGGAGCCACGGTATTTATAGAGCCTTTGGCTGTGGTGGAAGCCAATAATGAGATCCGGGTGCTCCTTTCAAACGAAAAAGCGGAAATAGAGCGGATCCTGGCGGAACTTTCCGGGGAAGCGGGAAGCTTTGCAAGCAGTATTATCAGCAGTTATACTATGGCGGTAGAACTGAATCTGATTTTCGCAAAGGCCAATTTGGGCTATAAGATGAAGGCCACGATTCCCCTTGTAAACGATGAGGGTATTATCGACCTGAAAAAGGCGCGGCATCCTCTTATTTCCAAGGATACGGTAGTCCCTACCAATATTGAGATGGGGACTCGTTTCGATACTTTGGTTATTACAGGCCCCAACACGGGCGGCAAGACCGTTTCCCTGAAGACGATCGGCCTGATGTGTTTGATGGCTATGTGCGGCTTGATGCTGCCTGTGTCCGATGAAAGCCGGGTTTCGGTTTTCGATAAGGTTTTATCCGATATTGGCGATGAGCAGAGCATTGAACAGTCTCTTTCCACGTTCTCCGCTCATATGACCAACATTATAGGTATTGTAAAGGAAGCGGATGAAAAGAGCTTGGTGCTCCTGGATGAACTGGGCGCCGGAACCGATCCTATCGAAGGTGCGGCTCTGGCTACGGCTTTGCTGGAAGCGCTGCGCCTGCAGGGATGCCGCATCGCGGCCACTACCCACTATGCCGAGCTGAAAGCTTACGCTCTGCAAACTCCAGGCGTGGAAAATGCCTGCTGCGAATTTGATGTAGCGACACTGCGGCCCACTTACAGGCTTTTAATCGGTGTGCCGGGCCGTTCCAACGCTTTTGCCATCTGTTTGCGGCTGGGAATGGAAGAAGGCATCGTAGAGCGGGCGAAGGAATTTGTATCCAGCGAGAATACCCGTTTTGAAGATGTGGTAGAACAGCTGGAAACCAGTCGTCAGGCCTTGGAAGAGGAGAGAACAGAGGCTCGTGAAGCTCTTCAAAAGGCCCAGCAGGCGCTGAAAGAAGCCGAAGAAAAACGGGCGAAGCTGGAAGCCGGGGCCGAACACGAGATGGAAGAGGCCCGCCGCCGGGCGTCGGAATTGGTGGCAAGGACGAGGGGCCAGATCGACGCCCTGATGAATGAGATGGAGGAAGCCCGGCGTCAGCAGAATAAGATGCTTTCAGCTGAGCAAAAAGCGCGGATGAAGAGCGGCCTTCGCCGCCTGGAGGACGCAGCGGATCCTGTCCGGGAAAAGCAGGATGAGGAATATGAACTGCCTCGTCCCCTGAAGCCCGGTGACAGCGTACTTATCTATGATATTGATAAAAAAGCTACTGTGCTGGAAGTCCCCCAAAAAGGACCTGTCCTGGTGCAGGCGGGTATTTTGCGGACCAGAGTGCCTCTGAAGAATCTTCGGCTGCTGAAGCAGGAAAAGGTGAAAGCTCCCAAGGGCAGGAATATTCCCCGTTCCAGCGCAAGCGGGGGAATGCGCAATTCTTCCGCCTCCATGGATTTGGATCTGAGAGGGCAGACCACCGACGAAGCGATTCTCAATGTGGACCGTTTTATCGACAACGCCCAGTTGGCGGGTCTCCATCAGGTGACGATTATCCACGGCAAGGGAACAGGCGCTTTGCGGGCAGCTGTGCAGGCGCATTTGAAGAACCATCCTTCTGTAAAAAGCTACCGTTTGGGTACATTTGGAGAAGGTGAAAACGGCGTTACCATTGCGGAACTGAAATAAGAATTCATCCTCGTTTCAGCGGGAGCTCTGCTGGGATAGAAGGATAGAATAATAGGGCTTTACCAGTCCCGGGGCAGGAATGCCCTGGGGCTGTTTGCGTATAGAAGGACTACAAGCCAAGGAACGTAATTTTACAAACGATAACGGAGGTGTATCATTTGGAACTTTGGGATGCGTATACGGCGGCGGGGGAAAAACTGGGATTTGATTTGATACGTGGAGAAGAAATTCCTCCGGCCGCATATCATCTGGTAGCCGAGATTTATACGGTAACGGAAAAGGGAGAACTGCTTCTGACCCAACGTCACCCGGCAAAGACCTGGCCCATGAAATGGGAAATAACAGGCGGTTCGGTGCTCAAAGGGGAAACGGCAAAAGAAGGCGCACGGAGGGAGCTTCAGGAGGAAACCGGTATATGTGTAGAGCTGGAAGAATTGCTGCCTGTGTATACAGAGGTTTCGGAAAGAAACCATACAATTTATTGCTGCTTTGCCGTAAAGGTAAAAAAACAGGGGATTCATATAAAGCTGCAGGATGGGGAAACGGTGGCATGGAAATTTCTCCCCTATCCCCAGTGGAAGGATTTCCTGAAAAGTGAAGAAACAGCAAAACCTATACGGAATCGGTATTCTTCCCACGAAAACGATATAGAAAAGATTCTTCTTGGAAAACCTGCCTAAAAGGGGAAATACAGGTTTTAGGGAATAGAGAGTGGACATCCTGCATACTATGGTAGAGATAGGGCGCTTTCATAGGAAATAGCTTCTGAAGGAAGGCAATCCCAAAATCGGCTGGGAAGGGGATGGAAACTGTGGCCGAGCAGATTACCGGCAAAAGGGGAAAAACGGCCAAAAAAAGCGGAGTGGGAGGAATTTTGCTTTTTTGGATTCCAGCTCTTATTTTGACAGCTTTGGCCATGCTGGCTTCCCTGGCGTTTTCCCAGGAAAATATTCCTTCTGCTCCTTCGGGGAAAAAGCAGGCTGTTATGCATCTTGCTGCCTCCCTCTTTACAGAAGGGGAACTCTCTCTTTCTGATGAAGACGCTTCCGCTTTTCTCTTTCCAGTTCTGCAAAACGCTTTTTCCGAAGGGGATGGGCTTACAGGTTTTTCTATGGAGACAGGAGAGAAAAATGAGGTATCCATAGCTATGGGATTCCGTGTCTCCGGCAGCCGTTTGGGAATATTCTGCCGGGGAGAGTTGCTTCCTGAACAGGATGGATATTATGGTTTTCAAATCCATTCTGCATCCATAGGAAAGCTGCCCATACCGACTCGATGGGTTCTGAGTAAAGCGGAAAGTTTCCTTTCCTCTTTTGGAAAGGTGGAGGAGGATACGATTTGGATTCCCGCTTCCATGAAATTCCCTCTTTGGGAAGGAACGGAGCCGCTTACCTTGAAATTGACAAAACTTTCGGCAGAAAACGGAAAATGGAAGGCTGAAATAGCGGCCGAAAGCATTCCGCTGGAACTGCTGGGAAAGTTTTTGCAGCAGTAAATAGTTTTTAACCTTTTGGCCCCACAGAAGAACCCTATATGCATAAAAAATCTCCCTGCATACTTTTGATATGCAGGGAGATTTTGCAATACAGATATTATAAACCATTGGCTTCTACACCGTATACAGCTTGTTCATGGGTGAAACCTTCGTATTCCAGCTGATCGATCAGTTCTTCCCGAGAAAAGGAGGAATATTTTAAATAGGATTCTGCCGATTTGGCCGCCTGCTCATTCCAGTCCGCCTTACAGTTGTTCACAGCATAAGAAGCCTGCTCCTGGGTGAATTCCTCATACAAGAGCTGGTCGAGAAGGCCCTGCTTAGAAAAAGCGGAGTGCTTCAGATAGGATTTTGCGGATTCCAAAGCTTCCGCTTTCCAGTCCGCCTTACAGTTATTTACAGCATAGGAAGCCTGCTCTTGGGTAAATTCCTCATACAGGAGCTGGTCGAGAAGGCCCTGCTTAGAAAAAGCGGAGTGTTTCAGATAGGATTTTGCGGATTCCAAAGCTTGGTAATTCCAGTCTGCCCCGCAGTGGGCAGCGCCATAAACCGCGTCGCTGTTGGAAAAACCTTCGTATTCCAGCTGGGAAACCAATCCTTTTTCTGAAAAATTAAGATAGCGTAGATAGGATTTTGCCATGTCCACAGCCTCGCGCTGGCTGGCGGTTGCTCCAGATGGTTTGCTGCTTGAGGAAGCGGGTGCCTTGGAAGATACAGAGGAGCCGGCGGGTTTGGAAGAAGATGGAGCCTTCGCCGGTTCTTTGGAGCTGGCTGAAGAAGACTGCGGCTTGGAGGAAGAAGGGGTTTTAGCCGGTTCTTTGGAACTTTCTTCTTTTTCCGAAGAAACTTCACTTGTATCGGGTTTTTCTGAGGAAGATTCCGAAGAAGAGTTCTCGTTTACGCTTTCCTGCGCTTTGCTAATGGCATCGTTTAGGGATGTCGAAGAGGCAGAGTGACTGGAAGCAGAAGAGGGCTTGGAGTTTTCTTCAGAATAGGCACAGGAGACGAGAAACAGAACCGCGGCCATACAGACGGCACATATTGCTTGCTTTTTCATAACAAAATTTCCTTCCTTAAAAATTTGCATTTTTTTACCCATTTTGAGTAAATCAGATGAATTTTCCATTAATTATGTTTATAAAATAATTTTAGTATGTAAATACGAAAAAAACAAGACTTAAATTTGTATATCTATAATATAGAGAAACAATCCCGCGCGGATTCTTTGGCAAGTCTGCCCTTGACATCCGTATGGTTTTATTGTATAATCACAAACTGTAAAGGAAATGTCTTTACAGTTCTGGAGGCGTTCAAATGGCTAAGAACCTGGAAATATCATATTTACTGGATTTTTACAGCGAAATGCTTACCCAGAAGCAGCGGGAAGTGATCGAATATTACTATAATGATGATCTTTCCCTTTCGGAAATCGCCATGAATGAAGGGATTACCCGGCAGGGAGTCCGGGATTCCATAAAGCGTGCCGAGACACAGCTTTTGGAGATGGAAGAACGTTTAGGGCTGTGCAAGCGGTTTCGGGAAATGCAGGAAGGGCTTGACGTTATCATTGAGGCGGCTCAGGATATCCTGCAGTATAATAAAGAGAGCTTTTGTGCTCCTCGGCTGGATGAAAAAGCCGGCCTGATTCTGGAAACGGCGCAAAAGCTGAACCAATAACGAGTATAGCATATAGCTAATAGTATTCTGTTTTGAAAGAGAGGGGTTCCCGTGGCATTTGAGGGCCTTGCAGATAAATTATCTTCGGCGTTTAAAAGGCTTCGTTCCAAAGGAAAGCTGACGCAGTCCGATATTAAGGAAGCTATGCGGGAAGTCCGCCTGGCTCTTTTGGAAGCAGACGTAAACTATAAAGTGGCCAAGGAATTCACTGCCAAGGTAAGTGAAAGGGCTGTGGGCGCAGAGGTTATGGAAAGCCTCACGCCTGCCCAGATGGTCATTAAAATTGTAAACGAAGAGCTAACCGCTCTTATGGGCGGCGGAGAAGCCCGCTTGGCCTCTCCTTCCAGCCCTCCGGCGATTGTGCTTATGTGCGGCCTGCAGGGTTCCGGTAAAACTACGCACTGCGGCAAACTGGGCATGATGCTGAAAAGCAAGGGGCACAGGCCTTTATTGGTGGCCTGTGATATTTACCGGCCCGCTGCTATCCAGCAGCTGAAAGTAGTGGGAGAAAAGGCGGGAGTCCCCGTCTTTGAAATGGGTACGGAGAAACCGGTGAAAATCTGCCGGGAGGCTATTCGGCATGCAAAAGATTATGGCAACGATATCGTTTTGATCGATACCGCCGGCCGTCTGCAGATCGATGAGGCTCTCATGGGAGAGCTTAAGGAGATACGGGATGCTGTGCATCCATCCGATATTCTTCTGGTGGTCGACGCGATGACGGGCCAGGAAGCCGTTAACGTGGCTAAGACTTTTGACGACCTTCTGGACATCACCGGCGTTATTCTCACCAAGCTGGACGGCGATACCAGGGGCGGCGCGGCGCTGTCTGTCCGTGCTGTAACGGGTAAGCCGATCAAATTTGCCGGTACAGGCGAAAAGCTTTCCGATTTGGAAGTTTTCCACCCGGACCGTATGGCTTCCCGAATCCTGGGAATGGGCGATGTGCTCACATTGATTGAAGAAGCCCAGACTCGTATGGATGAGAAAGAAGCAGCCAAGATGGCCCAGAAGATGATCCAGAACAAGATGGATTTCAACGATCTGCTGTCTCAGTTCCAGCAGGTGAAAAAAATGGGGCCGTTAAAAAATGTTCTGAGCCGTCTGCCCGGTATGGACAAACAGCTGAAAGACGTTGATATTGACGACAGGATCATGGATAGGACGGCGGCGATCATCCTTTCTATGACGCCGGAGGAAAGAGAGAAGCCCTCTTTGCTGAACCCATCTCGAAAACGGCGCATAGCAGCCGGTTCAGGAATGAAGGTTGAAGATGTAAACCGGCTTATAAAACAGCTGGAGCAGATGCAGAAGATGATGAAGCAATTCGGCGGCAAGAATGGCAAACGAAAGCTGCGGCTTCCTTTCTAAAAGCCGGAAGATTCGCATTTGCATTTCCTATTGAGTTCATCCAATAGAAGTATTGGTGTGAATATATTATTCTGAATCCGGAGGTGAATCACATGGCAGTTAAGATCAGATTGCGCAGAATGGGCGCTAAAAAAGCTCCTTTCTATCGTATAGTCGTAGCAGATTCCCGCTTCCCCCGCGACGGCCGTTTTATCGAGGAAATCGGCACCTATGATCCCATGCAGGAGCCTTCCGCAGTGAAGGTTGATGCTGAGAAGGCAAAGAAGTGGATCTCCAACGGCGCACAGCCCACCGATACCGTGAAGGCTCTGTTTAAGAAACACGATATCCTGTAATTCGGAGGCTACACATGAAAGATTTGCTGATCGCGATTGCCCGCGGCCTGGTAGAGGATCCCTCTGCTGTGCGCGTGGACGTAGATGAGCCTGATGAAGAAGGGACCGTAGTGTATCATCTCCATGTTGCGGAAAACGATATGGGGCGTGTTATCGGCAAACAAGGGCGGATTGCCAAGGCTATCCGCGTTGTTATGCGTGCAGCTGCTACCCGCGGCAATGAAAAGGTCTCTGTTGAAATCGACTGATCGAAAAGCGGACGGATTTTTTTATCCGTCCGCCTCTTTATTCCCCTGAAAAGGGGGAAAACTGCAAAAGCGTATGGTTAGAAAGCAGAATCCAAAACAGGAAGGGTTATTGTATAGATGGAAAAGAATAGGAAACGCTATTTAGAGGCGGGCCGAATCGTAGGGACCCATGGGGTCCGCGGCGAACTGCGCGTAGAACCCTGGTGTGACTCTGCCGCCTTTTTGAAACAGCTGAAATGGTTTTACTGGGACAATCTTGGAAAAAGCAAAGTTGAAATTTGCATGGCAAGACCCCATAAGTCCCTGCTTCTGGTAAAGCTTCAGGATATAGAAACGGTGGAACAGGCAGACGCTTTGCGGGGAAAAATCCTCTATTTGGACCGGGAAGAAGTAACCTTGCCGGAGGACAGGTATTTTATCCAGGACCTTATAGGGCTGCAGGTCTGCGACGCAGATACGGATGTGATCTACGGAATTCTTACAGATGTAATTGCTACAGGCGCCAATGATGTTTATGAGGTGACGTCGCCGGATGGAAAAAAACATCTGATGCCTGCTGTTCGTGAGATGATACCTGAAATCAATCTGGAAGAAGGGCGGATTCTGGTTAGGCCTATAAGGGGGATTTTTGACGATGCGGATTGATCTGCTGACCTTGTTCCCAGAAATGTGTGAAACCGTAATGGCGGAAAGCATTATAGGCAGAGCGCGGCGTAAAGGGGCTTTGCAGGTTTGCTGCCACCAGTTTCGGGATTTTTCCGGCAATAAACACAATCGGGTGGACGATACTATTTTTGGCGGAGGAATGGGGATGCTGCTCATGGCAGAACCTATAGCCGCTTGTCTGGATGATCTTTTTGAACAGCTTGGGAAAAAACCGCATACAATATATATGTCCCCTCAGGGGAAAACACTGACCCAGCAGCGTGTAAAGGAACTTGCCCAGGAAGAAAACCTTGTGATCCTCTGCGGCCACTATGAGGGAGTGGACGAGAGGGTGCTGGAAGCCTATGTGGATGAAGAAATTTCCTTGGGGGACTTTGTGCTTACAGGGGGAGAACTACCGGCTCTGGCTTTGGCGGATTCCGTAAGCCGCTTGGTGCCCGGTGTGCTTTCCGCAGAGGAATGTTTTGAGGAAGAAAGCCATTACAACGGCCTTTTGGAATACCCTCAATATACTAGGCCTGCCGTATGGAGAGGCCGTGAAGTCCCGCCGGTGCTTCTTACAGGCCACCATGCCAACATTCGGAAATGGCGGCATGAGCAGTCCCTGCTCAGAACGGCTGTGAAACGTCCTGATTTGTTGGAAAAAGCGCCTCTTACTTCTTCCGATCGGGAGTTTCTCCAGCAGCTGCAGGAGACCGTTCAGGAGGGTAGAGAGCAAGATTCTGTTAGAGAAAAGGAAAAAGATGCCTAAAATCAACCGTATTATATAGTGGGTTATGAAAGTTTTGTTGAGCAGAAGCAATAATAGTTTTCCACATTATTAGCAATCTGCACAAGGAAGAATGCCGAAGAAAACCCCGGATTCAGTGAGAAATCCAAAGTTTTGGAAAGCGGTTGACGGGGGAGAGTATTGTGTTATAATAATTGTAAAATAAAGGAGAACCATAGGATTTCGCTGCATTTTATTTGCGGACTTGATTTTCCATGTGAAGTAGATGACGAGATTTATTAGCTTAGGAGTGGATTAGAAATGTGTGTTAAAGAAGTATTGGTACAGAATCAGGTTGGACTTCATGCTCGTCCTGCAACTTTTTTTATCCAGAAGGCGAATGAATTCAAATCTTCTATCTGGGTGGAAAAAGAAGAGAGACGGGTAAACGCTAAGAGCCTGCTGGGTGTCCTTTCCCTGGGAATTGTGGGCGGCACCAATATCCGTATTATTGCGGACGGCTCCGATGAAGAGGAAGCTGTAGCAAGCCTCGTAGGATTGGTTCAGTCCGGTTTTGCCGAATAATCTTTCCCAAAACAGAAAGATTAACAATACGTCTGTTTTATTTGGCACATAACAAATCAGACAGCGTCCCGTGACACAGATACGGGGCGCTTTCTTGTTTTTATACGGATCTTTTGTGGAAAAGAAACCATATCATCTGTGGAATCGCGGGAATGGAAAAGAATACGGTTTCTTTTATCCATAGGAAGGTGCTGTTCGTTATAAATAGGGGGGATTGCTTGTGGAGAACCGGGAAGAACGAATTAAGAGACTGCGTGCCAAGGCCATGAAGCTTCCTTTGCTCCCGGGGGTGTATATTATGCATGACGCCACCGGCAAGATTATCTATATAGGAAAAGCAAAGGCCTTGAAAAACCGTGTAAGCCAGTATTTTGGCAGTGAAAAAAATCACGATACCAAGGTTCGCCGGATGGTGGCCAGCGTAGAGGATTTTGAGTATATTATAACCGACAGTGAATTTGAAGCGTTAGTGTTGGAATGCAGCCTGATAAAGCAGCATACCCCAAAATACAATATTTTGCTGAAGGATGATAAAGGATACCATTATATCCGCATTACAAAAGGAGATTGGCCTCGAATTTCCCAGGCAAAACAGCTTTTGAATGACGGTGCGGAATATTTAGGACCTTATGTAAGTTCCTGGGCTACCAAGGAAAGTGTGGACGAAGCGCTGCGGATTTTTAAACTTCCTACCTGCAGCCGGTCTTTTCCCCGGGACATCGGAAAGGGAAGACCTTGTCTGCAATTTTTTATCGGCCAGTGCTGTGCGCCCTGCGGCAGAAAGATCAGCCAGGTGGAGTATAAGGAATTAGCCCGGGAAGCGGAGGAATTCCTCAAGGGCGGCGGCGGAGTGAATATACAGGAATTAACCCGCCAGATGAATGAAGCCGCCGAAAATCTGGAGTTTGAAAAGGCCGCTCGTTTGCGGGATCGTCTTTCCGCTTTGAAAAAGATAGCGGAAAAGCAAAAGGTGGTGGCTGTCAAGTATCCCGAACAGGATATTATTGCGTTGGCGCAGGGATCGGGGACCAGCTGCTTTGAAGTATTCCGTTTTCAAAACGGCAGGCTTTGTGACCGAGAAACTTTTCTCATGGGGGACGTTGGGGAACCCTCCTTGGCCCGGACGGAATTTTTGGAACGGTATTATTCCATGCGGGATAGGATACCTGTTCGTATTTGTTTAGATGCACCGGCATCGGATATGGATCTTTTGGAACAATGGCTTTCCGGAAAAGCCGGGAGAAAAATTACCCTGTTCCTTCCTCAAAAGGGAGAGCAGGCACGGCTGGTGGAAATGTGCCGCTCAAACGCTTCGGAGCATGTGGCCCAGGCTGTAGGTCGTACCCTTCACGAGACAGCTGCTTTGGACGAACTTGCCCGGCTGCTGGGGCTGGAAAGCCCTCCCCAGCGGATTGAATCCTACGATATCAGCAATCTGGCCGGCGGGGAGAACGTGGCCGGAATGGTCGTGTTTGAAAACGGTAGGCCCTCTAAGAAGGATTACAGGAAATTCCGTATCAAAACTGTCCAGGGGCAGGATGACTACGGTTCCATGCGGGAAGTGATATTCCGCAGATTGGAGGAATTCCAGAAAGCGGAAACGGCGGAAGGCTTCGGCGTTCTTCCGGATCTTATCTTGCTGGACGGCGGCAAGGGGCAGGTTTCCGCCGTGCGTCCCATTCTGGAAGCTAAGGGGTACGATATTCCCCTTTTTGGCATGGTAAAGGATGATAAGCATCGGACGAGAGCCATAACGGCGGAAGGCGGCGAGATTTCTATTACGTCCAGCCGTTCGGCCTTTACTCTTGTTAGTTCCCTGCAGGAAGAAGTGCATCGCTTTGCCATTGGGTATCACCGGCAGCTTCGTAAAAAAAATACCATTCATTCTTCTCTTTTGGATATACCGGGTATTGGGGCGGCAAGAGCCAAAGCCCTTTTGAAATCTTTCCGCACGGTGCAGGCTATTCAGAATGCGGATCTGGAGGAACTTCTGAACGCTCCAGGTATGAATCGGCCCGCAGCAGAAGCGGTTTACAGATATTATCACTCTGCTGGTTCTGGAGAGAAAGGGTCGGAAGATGCCTGATAAGCATTTACGGGTTGACAATCCTTCTGTTTAATGTGATAATGAAACCAAGACTTTTTTGGAATAAGGTGCAGTGAGTATGAGAGTCATCACGGGAACGGCCCGGGGAAAACGGCTGGCTATGCTGTCGGGAGAAGCGGTGCGTCCCACTCCGGATCGGATTAAGGAAGCGGTTTTCAGCGTCATACAATTTGATATTGAGGGCCGCCGGATGTTGGATTTGTTCACAGGTTCCGGGCAGATGGGGATCGAGGCCTTGAGCAGGGGAGCTGCCCAGGCTGTAATGGTAGACGCTTCCAGAGATTCCATCCGGGTGGCAGAGCAGAATCTCCGTTCCACAGGACTTCTGGAGAAGGCTAAACTTATCCACGGGGATGGGGAGTCGTATATTTCTTCCTGCCGGGAAAAATTTGACATAGCTTTTTTGGATCCACCCTATCGGAAAGGTATCCTGCAGCGGGTTTTGCCTCTTGTGGAAGAACATATGAATCCGGGAGGAAGTCTTTTCTGTGAGCACCCATCCGATGAAGAATTGCCTGAAACTGTGGGGCGTTTTTCCAAAATGAAGGAATACAGGTATGGAAAGATCCTGGTTACACTGTATCGATGCGAGGATGTGAAGAAATGAGAACAGCAATCTGTCCCGGAAGTTTTGATCCTGTTACTCTGGGTCATATGGATATCATCCAGCGGGCAACAAAGATTTTTGACCATGTAATCGTGGCAGTGATGGTGAATCCTGCGAAACATACCATGTTTACAGTGGAAGAGAGGATCCATCTTCTGAAAAAATGTGTGAAAGATATTCCCTGTGTGG
The DNA here is from genome assembly GCA_944380875.1 of uncultured Clostridia bacterium. Lineage (GTDB taxonomy): Bacteria > Bacillota > Clostridia > Oscillospirales > Acutalibacteraceae > UMGS1264. The sequence continues at coordinate 31,485 of CALWJA010000066.1, read as the reverse complement.
AAGTGGTAGGGTTCCGGGGTCTCTTAGCGGATTATGCCAAAGAAAGAGGCGTCAGTGCTATTGTGAAAGGCCTGCGGGCTGTAACCGATTTTGAATATGAATTTCAGATGGCCCTTACCAATAAAAAGCTGAATAATGAGCTGGAGACAATTTTCCTGACTACCCGGGCAGAGAATATGTATCTCAGTTCCAGTATTGTGAAGGATATAGCCAGTTTCGGCGGTGATATTTCGGATTTTGTTCCTGCTCCGATTTTGGAAGATATCCGGGAAAGATTATATACAGGGGGGAAGGATACATGAACGCAGAAGAATTGATTGAGGAACTGTATGAAATGGTGGAAAAAGCCTGGAGTCCTCCGTTAACCCGCGGGCATATCATGCTGGACGCCGATGAGGTCAAGCAGATCCTTGGGGAAATACGGGACAGCCTTCCCAATGAGATTCGCCAGGCAAAAGCCATTGTGGCGGATCGCTCCCAGATTATCAGCGACGCAAAACGGGAGGCAGAGACGATCGTTCGTGTAGCGGAAGAGCGAGCCAAGGCAATGGTAAATCAGAATGAGATTGTGAAACAGGCTCAGCAGAAAGCCAACGAAATGCTCTCTCAGGCACAGGCACGTTTCAGAGAGATGCGAAAGGCTTCCAATGATTATATTGACGATCTCATGCGCAGAACGGATGAAGGTCTTGCAGCTAATCTGGCTGAGCTGCGCCAGACAAGGCAGAATATTAAGGCTTCTCAAAAGTCGGGCCAGAATTGAACTGAAATTCAAATAGGATGGTTTCTAAAAAAGTGCCGCAGAAAAATTTCTTTTCTGCGGCACTTTTTTGTGTTTTATCTTATATGAGAAATATTTTTATAGGTTTTCTTCCGATACAGGTGTAAATTCTGCGTTGCGGCTTTCAGAAACATATCGGTCAAAGGCCAGGCGGGGATCTCCGTTTTGCAGGTAAATAATACCCTGCAGTTCAAAACCGTTTTTTCGCAGGAATTTTTGCATGGATTGATTTTCTTTATGGGTATCCATACGGATCCAGTGGATATGCTTTTCCCGGCAAAGTTCTTTTGCTTTTTCCAGAAAACAGGAAGCTACCCCTTGGCCCTTATACCGGTTTTTCACACATACCCGGTGGATTACAGCATATTTTTCTTCGGAACGCCACTGCCCTTCCTCTATTACAGTATAGGTGGGTTCTCCGTCAAAGGAAATGGAGGCGTATGCTACTGCATCCCCCTTTTCACGCAGAAGAAATCCATATCCATTTTGAATGTCCGCGGCGATGGAGGCGGCATTGGGATACCCATCCTGCCATTGGTTAATTCCCTGGCTTCGAAAATATTCTTTGGCTTCTTCCACTATTACCAAAATGGAGGGAATATCCTGTGTTTTTGCTTTTTCCAAATCCATCGTATTTTTGCCTCCTTTTGTATCGTACACAAGGATTTATGTCCAATATAGCACGGGTTTTGATCTTTTACAACGGGAAAAGAGTCTGTACCTAGCAAAATCCCAGAGAAACCTCCTAAATCCTCAGGTAAAATACAGAAATGTTCTATAGTATACTTGCATCTATGGGGAAAATGAGATAGGATTATACATTAGCGGCTGAAATGTAGTAAAAGGGAAGAAGAGAGTAGAAAATGGCAATCAGACGGAATGATCTGGGAAAAGATCCAATCGGGAAATTGGTTTTGCGGCTTGCAATTCCTTCCATGCTGGCTCAGTTTGTAAGCGTGCTGTATAGCATTGTGGATAGAATGTATATCGGGAATATACCGGAAACCGGGGATATAGCTTTGGCAGGCGTGGGAGTATGCGGCCCTATTGTTACATTAATTAATTCCTTTGCCCTGCTCATTGGAATCGGGGGTGCTCCCTTGGCGGCTATCCGTATGGGTGAAAAAAATCTGGAGGGCGCCAGGCAGATTCTCTCTAACTGCTTCTTGATGCTTTTAGGAATAGCGGTTTTTTTAACGGCTTTTTTCCTATGCATGAAAAATTCTTTGTTGATGGCTTTCGGCGCCAGTGAAGCCACTTTTTCTTATGCGGATGAATATATCACTATATGTGTTTCAGGCACTATATTTGCCATTATGGCAACAGGGCTTAATCAGTTTATTATTTGCCAGGGATTTTCGGGTATGGCTATGATTTCCGTGATGATTGGAGCCGCCATGAATATTGCGCTGGATCCTGTATTTATCTTTGTGTTCCAGATGGGGGTGCGGGGCGCGGCTTTGGCAACTGTCCTTTCCCAGATGGCAAGCTTTTCGTTTGTGTTGTTGTTTTTGAGAAGCTCTAAGGCGATTCTTCGTCTTAAACTGGGCGGATACTCCCTGCGTATTATGCGCCGCGTTCTGACCTTTGGCTTTTCTCCCTTTATCATTTGCGCAACGGACAGTGTTTTAATCATTGCCATGAACAGCGTTCTTCAGCATTATGGAGGTCCGGAAAACGGGGATGCTTTCATAACCTGCGCTACGGTTGTGCAAAGCTACATGCAGCTCATTACGATGCCTATGGCCGGCATCACGGGAGGCACGCAGCCTATTTTAAGCTTCAATTATGGTTCGGGGGATACAGACCGGATTCGGGTCGCTTTTCGCAGGATTATTCTATTATGCGTAGGGTTTACTACGCTTATGTTTTGCATCAGCCAGACCTGTTCGTCATTGTTTGTGGCCCTCTTTACCAAAGATGCAGGTTTGACAAACCTTTCCGTTTGGGGAATCCGTATATTTACATTGGGGATTATCCCGCTTGCTTTTCAATATGAAATTGTGGACGGATTTACCGCTCTGGGAATAGCCAGAATTTCCGTTACCCTTTCTCTTACGCGAAAAATCTTGTATCTGATTCTCACACTTGTGCTTCCAATATTTTTCGGGGCTTCCGGCGCCTTTTACGCAGAACCGGCGGTGGATATACTGTGCGGTATTCTTTCTACCATCACATTTTTATTGAATTTTAATACGCTTATGCGTCGCAGACAGGAAATACCTGAAGGAACGGCTTTGTATTCCTAAAGGGAAAATTATTTTACATTACTATGGATAAAATAAAAATCCGCTTTTCCAAATCAAGGAAAAGCGGATTTTTTATACAAGAACACAATACACGTAAAGAAGCTTGAAATGGAACGACACTCTCCATTCGTTTTCCATGCTGTATTAGAGGGAATGGCGGTACGGGCCTTTAAGAAAAAGACGTTTGGAAGATTGGGAAAGTATATCCTCCAGATGCTGCCGGATAAAGTCCTGAGCGGCCTGGGAATACAGGTTGAAATGATACAGCTTTCCATCCTGCCGGGTGCGTTCCACCCGGGTAATACCCAGTTTTTCACCTTTTTCAGTGGGCACGATCCTGTGAGCGCCATCGGTTTCCCTGGTTATATGGCAGAGATAGCCGGAAAGCAGGAGCCATTCGGTGATTTCCGAGGTTTCCAACGTCATTTCCGGGTTTTCTCCCAAAAGAGGACGAAGGTTTTCTGTAATTTTGCTGAGAGAAAGTCTGCCATCTTTCCTATTTTCGGCAGAGCCTGGGGCAGAAAGTTTATTCTCCTCCTGCATGCGGGCAGAAGACGCTGCTCCATAGGGATAGGCTTTCTCATTTCCTTTGGTTTCATGGGATGGGCGCGCGTCCGCAAGACGTTTCAGCAGCGCGGGATCTTTTTCGATTCCCTTTAGAAGCTCGGATACATAGCGGAAACAGCGGGAAAGCCGGGGCTGGAGCAGCGTGTCTCCCGGCGGCACCTGTTTTTTGCTGATTGGATCCATGCCGGTGGAAAGAGCTTCCAGATATTGCCTCGCACGTTTGACCATATCCATTTCTTCCATAAGGGTAAACCTCCTTTGCCGCTCTGATTTCCATAGGAACTATCATAGAACTATACTATCTTTAGCCGTTTTTTATTTATTCTTCAAAAGGAATTTCTTCCAGGGAGATCAGTTCATGGTCGCAGTCAATCTCCCAAGTCATAAGCCCCTTATCCGGATATTCCGCCTCGCCGCATTGGTTATCCACAGGATCGGCACGAAGATGTTGTTTCGGAGGTATAAAGGCAGTCTGAAGCTCCGAATTGGCAGGCATACGATAAATATCCAGATTTCCAAAGTAGTATTTCCAGCGTTCCAGATCCCCTGCCCGGTAGGCACTGCCGCCAAAGGAAGGATCCGCATACATCCAGCCCCAGGGTGCGATATAAAATTGCGCCCAATCATGCATGCCTGTATCTCCCGGCTCCGCATATAAACCGGACTGCCATTTGGCAGGAATCCCAGCCATACGGCATAAGGTGATGAAAAGGATAGCCTGGACACCGCAGTCCCCTTTAAGATTGACAGCGGCGTATTCCGATATGTTTTCAACAGTGGAATATGGACGCATGAAGGAATACATAATCTTGGTGGTAATGTATGAATAAATTTTCCAGGCTTTTGTTACGGGATTTGTTTCCTCCCCGATAATTTCCTTTAAAAGGGCCCTAAGATAGGGGGTAAAGCGAATGTGCGGAAGCTGTTCCTCCGTATGGAAAGAGGGCTGCTCCGGGGAAGCCTGCGCCGGATCGGGGTCCACATAGGAAAGCCGGTTTGTATATTCATATTCTACGGAAAATTCCTGGTCCTTTTGTGAAAGGACTTCCCAAAAGATAGTCCTTTGCTTAGCGCTGCCAGGGGCGGGAATTCCGTTTTCCGGGGAAGATTTTAAGATGCGAAGATCCGAAACCTGTTCGGCAGTTTCCTGAGGAACGGGAAGATGCACACGAATTTTACGTCCTTCCTGCAGCGCTTCGGGGGCAACTTTTAAAGACGCTTTGAGGCGCAGCCGTGCGCTGCGTCCTCCTTTTTCTTTCATAATACGGATGTTTTCGTTTAACAGGGCGGCTGAACCGGGAGGAGGGGGTGTTATGCTGCGTTCAGCGTAGGCGGGTCTGGTCTTTATCAGGTTTGAAAGAAACCGCCGGTAGAAATGAATTTCACCGTTTATGTAGATCCAGTCTACGGCACCGCTTTTCCAAAGCTCACGAAGCTCTTCTTCCTGAAAATCCCGGATGGATTTTTTCATCAATTGAAGGGCATCCGCGTAGGTATAGGGAAACTCGTCCTTTTCCAAAACCAGAAGAAGATCCAATTCAACTTCCAGTCTGTTGCGGAGAGCCTCAGGAATTTCACGGCTCAGCCAACTGTGGATCAGCTGCCGGACGGCGTGAAAGTCTCCGTGAAGTTTGGCCCGGCAAACATCCTCCGGAAGAGGAAAGGAAAGAGTGGAAAGAGCATGATACATGGTGGAACAATCCTTTCTGCAAAATGTTGATATAGTTATATTGCTACATACAGCATGTTAAAAAAATTTCTTTAAGATTTTGTAGGTGGATTTGAAAAGTCTTTTTTTAATAACAGAGAAATATAAAAAAGGTAAATACAGAACTTTTTATGAAACAGGAAGAAAAAGAACCGCGAAGAATTCCATTCGATGTAGGAAAGATCCCCGCCTAAATCCTACTGGGCCTTTCCAACTATTCCTGGGAGGCAGGAATAGGATTTTCCTCTGGATCCTCTTTGTTGGAGGGGGAATAATCTGTTTCTGGATTTTCCGCAGCTGGTTCCGTTTCTGTAGAACTTTGGGAAACAGGCTGTGAAGTTTCCGTCTGTTTAACAACAGCCTTTGTTTTCCATTTTCCCCGCTTATAGCTGATAAAGGCTATGATGACGCCAAACAGCCAGCCAATGGCATAGGAATAATAGATGCTGTCTCTTCCAAGAGTGGCTGCAAGGATATAAGCGGTAGGTATGCGGGCCAGCCATAAGGAAACAAAAGAGGAAACCATGGGGACTATCATTTCGCCTGCGCCGCGTAATACGGCAGTATAGATGAACTGGATCCCCAAAAGCGCATAAAAAGGAAGAACAGAATGCAGGTAAATCTCTCCTGCGGCAATAACGTCCGGATTTTGGTTAAACATCTGCATCAGAAAGCCTCCAAACGGATAGAGGCCGAAACCCAGCACCAAACTGAAACCGATGGCAAGGACCAGCCCTGCCCTGGTTCCGCTCTTGACCCTGTCCATCTTTCCGGCGCCCACATTTTGGCCGGTATAGGTAGTCATAGCGGTAGCAAAACTTTGAATCGGCATAAAAGCAAAGGAATCAATTTTGTTTGCTCCGCTGAAACCGGCCATAAAAAGAGAGCCATAACCGTTAACAAGAGCCTGCATAGTCATAATTCCGATGGAAAAGAGCATTTGCTGCAGCCCAGAGGGAATGCCGAGCTTCATGGCCTTCATAAAGAATTCCTTGTGAAATTGGAATCCAAGAAGCCGGATTTTGAGAAAAGCGTAGTGACGTTTTAAATACCAGACTCCAAACAGCCAGGAAGCAATCTGGGCAATGATGGTGGCCAGAGCCACACCTAAAACGCCCATTCCCATAGCTGCAGTAAAAAGAAGATCCAATACAATATTGATAATGGTTGCGATCAGCAAAAACAGAAGGGATGTGCGGCTGTCTCCGAATCCCTGCAGGATACCAGCATTCAGGTTGAACCCAAGGGTTCCAATAATACCGATAAAAATAACGATCATGTAGGTTCTGGCCATATCCAAGGTGCCGTCGTCAGGCACCTGCATCAGGCGCAGAAGAGGGTCGCTCAGCAGAATTCCGATAAGGGTGAGAGGCACACTAATTATAATCAGAGCCGTATACATTGTATTTACCGTATGGCGGATACTCTCCAGGTCCTTTGCACCGTAAAACTGGGATATCATAACGGTGGCACCCATACCAATCCCCATGAAAAGGGAACTAAGAGCAAAAATAATGGGGAACCCTGTGCTGACGGCGGCAAGAGCTTTTTCGCCTACTACATTTCCTACAACGATGCTGTCCACCATATTATAGAGCTGCTGAAATACATTTCCAACAAGAAGTGGGAGGGAAAAAAGCACAATCAGCTTATAGGGATTCCCTGCCGTCATATCCATGACACCTGAACCAAGCTTTTTCACAAATCATACTCCTTTTATTTTCTATCCTCTTTTTCGGAACTTTTATTAAGTAAGAAACAAAACAAAATAAGGGCGGCGCCGGCATTTGCGGGAATTTCCCGCTTTTGCCGGAATCGGCCCTTATTGGCTTAATTTTTTAACGGCAGCGTTGATTCCATAAACACAGCCGTTGCTGTTCGGAATCCCTTCTCCGCTTATGCGTTTTTTTCTGCAGTTTGAAGAGCGGCTTTGATGAGTTCTATAGAGCCTTCGATTCCAAACAGAGAAGAATTGACAACCAAGTCGTAATTATTCAAATCTCCCCATTTTTTATTGCTGTAGAAATTATAATAGTTTGCGCGCTGTTTATCCTTTTTCTGCAGTAAATCCTCTGCTTTGGCAGCGGGGTCACCGTATTCTTCCACAATTCTTTTTACCCTGTCATCATGGTCGGCCCGGATAAAAACGTGGAAACAATGGGTGTGTTCCCGAAGAATATAATCCGCACACCGCCCAACGATTACACAAGGGCCTTCCATAGCGGCATTCTTTATAATGTCTGCCTGGATCATAAAAAGCCGGTCATTTATCGGCATATCAGCAGCCATAGAAAAATGACTGCCGAAATTATATGTACCCATTACGAGAGAGTATAGAAGGCTGCTGGTAGCTTTTTCATCGGCCTTTTCAAATATTTCCTTACTCAGTCCGCTTTTTTTTGCGGCCATGGCAATGAGTTCCTTATCATAAAAGGGAATATTTAATGCTTTCGCCAGCTTTTCTCCGATGATTCTGCCGCCGCTTCCATATTGGCGTGCGATTGTAATAACAGACTGCAACATATTGTTGATCTCTCCCTTCATCGTGAAAATGAGTTCTCAAACTCGAATTGTTTAAAAAACCAATCTCATTAATATAAATTTACATCTTTTTATAAATATTGTCAATAAAAAGGAAAAATTACTTTTTTACCGCTTCCAGAACAAAACTTGTTTTGCAAAACAAGTATACAAAACAAATAGAGCTGGTTACTATAAATTTTTTCAAGGGCACATACTCTATTTTGAGCGGTTGTGTTATACTAATAAAATAAACACCAACGCATAAAGGAATGGACCTGTCTATAAAATTTTGGAAAAGGAGAGTTTTTGCCATATGAAAGCAGCCAGTAAAATTACAGATTTGATTGGAAATACACCGTTATTGGAACTGAACCGGTATAAAAAAGAAGTGGGATTGGAGGATGTCTCTCTATTAGGAAAATTGGAGTGTTTTAACCCGCTTTCTTCAGCAAAAGATAGAGTGGCTTTGGCTCTTATTGAAGACGCGGAGAAAAAGGGGCTTATTGGTGAAGGCGCCACGATCATTGAACCCACCAGCGGTAATACAGGGGTGGGTTTAGCGTTTGTCTGCGCGACACGAGGGTATAAACTGATCCTTACCATGCCCGATACCATGAGCCTGGAGCGGCGCAGATTGGCGGCTGCCTTGGGAGCAGAGCTTGTGCTTACAGAAGGGGCTCTGGGAATGCAGGGCGCTGTGGCAAAGGCAGAAGAAATTCACAGAAATACGGAAAATTCTCTGATTCCCGGCCAATTTGTAAATCCGGCAAATCCAACAGTTCATGAGTTTTCTACAGCAGAAGAGATTTGGCGTGATACCGACGGAAAGATAGATATATTTGTGGCTTGTATTGGCACGGGCGGCACCATTACAGGGGTAGCCAGAGGGTTGAAAAAGAAGAATCCGGGTGTAAAGATCGTTGGAGTGGAGCCGGCGTCTTCCCCGCTTTTGACCAAAGGAAAGGCTGGCCCTCATCGCATTCAGGGAATAGGGGCAAATTTCATTCCGGAAATTTTGGATACAAGCCTTTTGAATGAAGTGATCGATGTAGAGAATGAAGAAGCGGAAAATACAGCCAAACTGCTTGCACGGAAGGAAGGCGTGCTTGTGGGCATTTCTTCGGGAGCAGCGGCCTTTGCTGCAGCCAAAGTGGCGGCACGCCCGGAAAATAAAGGTAAGGTTATTGTAGCCCTTTTTCCCGACACAGGCGAAAGATATCTTTCCACGGGTATTTACGACTGAAGCGGTTGTAGTTCGTAAAAACAGTATAGAGCTTTAGCCGTCGCACAAACTTCACAAAGAGTCTGTAAAATATTTCCGTTGTATAAAACAGACAGGCATCTTGAGGAGGGTATTTTATGTATACGATTCTGGTTGTGGACGATGAGCAGCAGATTCGCATTCTTATACGCAAATATGCCGAGTTTGAAGGGCATAAGGTTGTGGAAGCCGGCGATGGAATGGAAGCGGTTCGGCTTTGCAGAGAGCATCCCAATGATTTTGACATTATAATTATGGATGTAATGATGCCCGAACTAGACGGTTTTTCAGCTGTGCGGGAAATCCGCAAGTACTGCCAGACACCGGTTTTGATGCTGTCTGCCAGAGGAGAGGAATACGACAAAATCCATGGGTTTGAGTTGGGAATTGATGATTATGTGGTAAAGCCATTTTCCCCCAAAGAACTGATGATGCGTGTGGGAGCCATCCTGAAGCGCAGCCGAAGCGGAAGAGGCAATACCCAGGGAGATGTTTTCGTAGAAGAAGGCCTTAAAATTGATTTTTCCGGGCGGGTAGTTACTGTAGATGGGCAAAAGGTAGAACTTTCGCCAAAGGAATATGACCTTCTTTTCTACATGGTGAACAACCGCAACATTGCTTTAACCCGGGAACAGCTGATTACCAATGTGTGGGGATACGATTTTTATGGTGACGACCGCACGCTGGATACCCATATTAAGCTTTTGCGGAAGAGTCTGGGGCCTTATAGCCGGTTTATTGTCACCCTGAGGGGAGTGGGATATCGTTTTGAGGCCTAAAGGTGCGGTTTCCAGCATTAAATGGAAGATTTTTGGAGCTTTTGCAGTTTTTACAGCCATTATGTTGGTTCTTCTCTGGTTTTTTCAGGTGGTCTTTTTAGAAAGCTTCTATAAGGCCACAAAAATTTCTGAGATACAGAGCAAAACCCATGAGCTCTGTGAAACAATAGGGGATTCCGGTTTTTCTACCCGGCTGAAAACAATTGCGCAGGAGAGACAGATTTGTGTAATTGTATCCGATGTGGCGGGAAATCGACTTTACTCCGAACATGCTGTGCCGGAATGTGCCATACACAAATTGGGGCCTTGGGCTCTGGCCACTATTTATATGGTAACGGAACAGAATGGAGGTTCCTATTTTGAAAGGTTCAAATGGGAACAGGGCATATCGGAACCTGGTTCAGATATGCCAATCAAGAAGAGTGTGCCCGAAAGTATTGTGTATGCGGAAACGGTACAGACTTCCCAGGGAAAAGTTATGATTCTGATGAATTCTATGATTACACCGGTAGGCAGTACGGTGGAAACTCTGCGTTTACAGCTTTTGAGTGTAACCAGTATCATGCTTCTTCTTGCTATCCTTTTAGCTTGGTTCCTTTCCAGAAAAATTAGTCGTCCCATCATTAGTATCAGCAAAACGGCGCAGGAAATGGCTTCCGGAGATTATTCCGTAGAGTTTGACGGTTCCGGTTATAAGGAGGCCTATGAACTCAGCGAGACGCTGAACGATACAGTCCAGGAACTTTCCAAGGTTGACCGGCTTCAGAAAGATTTAATTGCCAATGTGTCCCATGATCTTCGTACGCCGCTTACATTGATTGAAGGATATGCGGAAGTGATGCGGGATATTCCCGGTGAAAACACCCCGGAAAATGTGCAGATTATTATTGATGAAACGGCCCGGCTTTCTTCCCTTGTAAACGACCTTCTGGATATTTCTCGGCTTCAGTCCGGCACATTAAAGCTGGAAAAGGAAGTTTTCAGCATTACAGAGGCTGTCCGTGAAATACTGGGGCGGTATACAAAATTGACGGATTATGAGATTTCCTTCAGCGCGGCAGAAGAAATTTTTGTTTGCGCGGATAAACTGAAAATTTCCCAGGTGATTTATAATCTTGTAAATAATGCGCTCACGTATACGGGTGAAGACAAAAGGGTTATGCTGGAACAGGAAACGGAAGAAGGGAAAGTTCGCATTTCTGTGACGGATACGGGGGAAGGAATTCCTCAGGACAAGCTTTTGGATATCTGGGAGCGGTATTATAAAGTGGATAAGGCCCATAAACGAGCACAGATCGGAACAGGATTGGGACTTTCTATTGTTAAGACCATCTTGGATATGCACGGAGGAGCCTACGGTGTGGAGAGTCAGGAAGGGGTAGGTTCCACCTTCTGGTTTGAACTGGATATTGTGAAGAATCCGGAGGAAAACTCATAAAATATTGACTAAGCAAGAAACAACAACGCCCCGGACATGTCTTTTAGCATGTCCGGGGCGTTTGCTTTCGTAAAGGGAGATTATTCTTCATTCTGGATATGCAGAATTTCTTCAAAAACAGCACGGATTTTTTCCCGTGTAGGAACCCCTTCGTGTATTTTTTTGCCATTTATAAAATAGGTGGGAACGTACCAGTAATCCAGAGAATCCGCAAAAGAAGGATTTTCCAGTTCATCTACAACCTGAAAGGATATTTGTTTATATACCGGGTTTTCTTGCTGCAGTTCTTCCATTAACCGAAAAGCCTGCTGGCAATAGGGGCAGGATTTCTGGATCATCATTAGACATGAAGGTTTCATTTTATATTCCTTTCTGTGTGTATCTTTCTGTTTTCTATGAAACACAGCAGTGGCGCAGAGTATCTATGATTGGATGAAGTCGGCAGGGCCGCAAGATCTAAACGGAAGAGAAACACAATTGAGCGGATTCCTGCTCCATTGGTTCCGCTTGCAGCATTGGCTGAGAAGTTCCAAGAAGTTCCAATGCGGCGGGAAGATCCCGAAGCCAGAGCCGGATGTGTTCTTTTTGAAGAAGCAGAGGCATTCGGGAGTGAACGGGAGAAACGGATTGGTTTGCGGGCACCGTAAGAACCAGGAATCTGGGGCCGTCTTCATAGTAGGTATAAAGGCCGCCCATATACACAGGTGATCCGGAAAGGGTATAGCGGTATTTTACCTTTTCCCGGTTCCATTCATAAAATCCAGCGGCCGGGATTACGCATCGCCGGCTATGCAGGGAAGGAGAAAAAAGCTTTTTTTCGGCTGCTGTTTCCGACCGGGCATTTATAATGATTCCCTTTTTCCAAGGGTTCAAAAATCCCCAGAGCATAAGCTTTATATGAATTGCATTGTCTTTATAAAAATATACAGGAGCCCGATCTCCTGGGTTGATTTCCGTACTTTTTGCAAGAAATTGCGGATTGGATTTTTGGACGGAACCGATAATTTTTTCCAATTCAGCTGAAGGAATCTCTTCGAAAAAGGTATATCTTCCACACATGAAAATCCCCTCCATCTATATAAGAGTTACCCGATTTTCTCTTGTCTATACCAAGTATACAATATTTTAAAGGGAAAGTCAAAACAAACGTTCTATTCTGTGCTTTCTTAAAGGTTATTAAAAGATAATAGGATTTGCAAACCGACGGTTTCCAGTAGGAATGGAATCTGCTATACTATATTGCATAGGTGCAAACCTATTGCGGTATGGATAGGGAAAATGTGTAATGCTTTTCGAACGCAATTTACAAGAGTATTTTTCTTTATTTGCTATTTAACATATTAATATATGTATAAAATATATAGAAATATACGGAGGGGATTCAATGCCGGATGTAAAAGAGCTTTACCAAAAGAATCCAAAGGGGGAAAATAAAAAAAGGAAAAGATTTTTTGCCCACCGCCAGGTATCGGATTCCATTCCGCTGGCTCTGTTGCTGGCACTGACCGGCGGCTTTTTGGACGCATATACATACGTTACAAGGGGCGGTGTTTTCGCAAACGCACAGACGGGAAATATTGTGCTTCTGGGTATCAGTGTTTCGAAAGGGGCATGGCACAGCGCTTTGGGATATGCCGTTCCCATAGCGGCGTTTGCCGCAGGCGTTTTGGTAGCGGAACAGATTCGGCGGTGGGGCGGGTTGCGCCTGCACTGGAGACAAGCTGTTCTGCTTATCGAGGTGCTTATCCTCGGATTGGTTGGCTGTATGCCTCTTACTATGAATTGGGCAGCCAACAGTTGTGTATCCTTTGCCTGTGCTCTTCAGGTGGAGAGTTTTCGGAAAGTCCATGGCAATGCGTTCGCTTCCACCATGTGCACGGGAAATCTGCGCAGCGCTATGGAAATGCTGTTCCGTTATTTTGATTCCAGGGAACGGATGCCTCTATATAAAAGTTTGCTGTATGCCGTGGTCATTCTTATTTTTGCAGCGGGTGCCGCTTTAGGAAATCAGTTGTCCGCTGTAATGGGAATATATGCCGTGTTTCTTTGCGCTGCTCTTTTGCTCATAGCCTTTGCCCTGATGTTTATTCGGGAAGAAGAGATCCGCAGAGAGGAAAAAATAGAACAGGAAGAAAAAGAGAAATAAGAAAGAGATGCTGGCTGTTAGCCCAAAATTAACTCCCGGAAACCAGGATGGAGTTTTAAGAGAGCGAAAGAAGGAGAATTGTATGGAAAAGAATTGTTGGATACTGGAAAAAGAAGAATTGGCGAAAGGTACCTTTCGCCATGTGCGCTGGGAAGATGGGCGGTTGCGCCTGGAAGAGAACCAGACAGAGGGGGAGTATCAAAGCCCTGTTTTTAGGGCCGCTCCATTCCGGAAGGCAGTAGCTTCCTGGAATGCTTCCACCCCGGAGGGTTCTCATGTGGAAATACAGCTTCGTGTGTGGATACAAAACGGGGAGAAAGAAGAAAAAACTTCCCATTGGTATTCCTGGGGAGTTTGGGGAGCCCATACGGATCGAAAAAGCGTGAGTGTATCGGAAGAAAACGCTCCTGATAAGGGAATTTCCATGGACACGGATACGCTGATACTATCAGAAGGGGAGGCGGTAGGCTTTCAATGGAGAGCCCTGTTTTCCCGAAAAGATGCTTCCCCGTTTTTGTATCTTCTGGGGGTTTCTGTTCCCAAGAGGGAAGAAGAAGGAGAGATGGCTTCAACAGGTCCCGTGCCTTGGCCTCAGCATCTTCCCCTGAACGCAAAAACACCGGTGACGCCCTGTTCCCAGCTTCTGCGAGATCCGGTTTTTGCCAGGGTAATCTGCAGCGCCGTTACCATTCAAATGCTGGCAGGCAGGGGAAACGACGATTTCTTGCCGGAAGAGATCGCTTGGTGCGATTATGACAGCGCTATGGATGGCCATGGAAACTGGTCTTTTTCCACGGCTATGGCAGGGGAATTGGGCTACAAAGCGTGGGCAGCCTATTGCAGCCCGGAAGAACTTTTGGAGGAACTGGCGTCCGGGTATCCGGTGGGAGCAAGTGTACGGTATTCTAACGAACCCGATCACGAAAAACTACCCTATTTGGAGAATGCTCCCGGTAACACGCCGGGCCATCTTCTGGTTTTGTATGGGTATGAGAGAAATGAAAAAGAACTGTGGTTGCTGGCGGCGGATCCGTATGGAGAAAAAAATGAAACCGTTTGCCGGCGGTATCGTTGGGAGCAATTCCTCAAGGCCTGGTCAGGGAGGATGACGTATTTTGTAAGGGAAAGAAAAGAAGGCTTTATCCAGAAAGCTATAGAAAGGATACCTGTATCTTTCCGAAAAACGGGAGAAGGTTTGTATGTGGTTTATTCTGGAGAAAAGAGCCTCTCTTTCCAGGAAGGAGAAATTGGTTCCTGTGTTTTCCTCCCTGCAGAGCAAGCTGAAAAAAAGAAGCTTTCCCAATATACGGCTTTTTATGGCGCCATAACGAGCGAAGGAATAAAAGCTCCGGAAGAAATTCAGTCGAAGATGGAAAAAAGAGAGACCGCTTACAGAGTTATGCTGGTGGATCATTTGGGTCATACATATGAGGGGTATATAGAATAATTTAGTCTGAGAAAAAGCTGCGGGCAAAAATATGCCCGCAGCTTTTTACGTAGGTTGATCTGTAAACTCCGGAAAGTGGGAGGAAAAATACGCTTCATTATGGAGAACCCCCGCATTTTCCGGACGAAGTATTTTGGCTTTTTGATGGTATGAAAAAGCTTTCTTGTGATTGCCAAGACGATCCCAGCAAACACAAAGCTCCATATAGGGAATAAAAGTATAGCACTCCGGGAAAACAAAGGCGCCGGATGCCTGGGCGTCTTCCAGGCTGCATCTGCAGGCGGCTTCATACCAATAGATGGCAGAAACGTATTCCTCTTTTTCCATATGCATACGGCCTATTTCACAGCAGACTTCAGCCCGGGGAGGATCGTAGAGAAAGCTGCGGAAAAGAGCCATCATGGCGTCTTTCCGCTGGGAAAGTTTTTCATAGCAATGGCAGAGATCGATACAGGCACTGATGCAGTTTTCTTTCCATCCATTGCCTGTATCCAGGAATTCCGTAAAAACATGGGAGGCTTCTTCCCAACGGTTATGGTAAAAAAGCTCTCTTCCGTAATAATACTGTTGGCGAGGATCAAGAGAAATTCCTTTTTCCAGCAGTTTTTCAAATATGCGCAGGTTCCTGTCTGGATCGGAGGGATGCAATTTCCGATGTGTTACGGCAATATCACTATAGAGAACATGGCTCGCCTGAGGGATTACTTCATGGACAGCTCCCACCCATTCATATCCCATGCCCCGGCGAACAAGACGTTCCCGATAATAACTGAGCGTTGGATTCCCTTCTTCATCAAAAGCTACATTATATTTCATCATAACCATATCGGTTTCGAAGGTAAGGGATCGTTTCAGCTGCAGAAATTCTATCCGATCCTTTTCCAAGAGGATATCGTCCGCATCCAGCCAGAAAATATAGTCCCCTGTGGCTTTGGAAAAAGAGTAATTTCGGGCAGCGGCAAAGTCGTCTATCCAAGGAAAGGTATATACAAAAGGAGTGTATTGGGCCGCTATTTGAAAGGTCTTATCCGTAGAACCCGTATCCACTATAATGATTTCGTCGGCTATATCTCGAACGCTTTCCAGGCAGCGGGCCAAAACATCTTCCTCATTCTTCACTATCATACATAAGCTGTATTTCAAGGTGCACAATCCCTCCTTTTATGTAGACGGCCTGTAATTCCCGGCAGGGAAACAGGCCGTTTTCATTCTATTTACATGGATGCTTGCATTCGGTTATGAGTTCAGGAGGCCTGCTGCGCGAAGGTTGGCTAAAAGCTGATTGAACTGTGTTACCACATCTGTGGAACTTGTTGCATTTTGTACAGCTGCAGCAGCAGTAAAGGTTGCCGCTTCTCCGGCAGGTCCAGTAGCGCCGGCAGGTCCAGTAGCGCCGGTGGGTCCAGTAGCGCCGGTGGGTCCTGTAGCGCCGGTAGGACCAGTAACGCCGGTAGGACCAGTAACACCGGTAGGTCCAGTAACGCCGGTAGGCCCAGTAGCGCCGGTAGGCCCAGTAACACCGGTGGGTCCTGTAGCGCCGGTAGCCCCAGTAGCGCCGGTGGGTCCGGTAACGCCGGTTGGTCGAGTAGCACCGGTAGGTCGTGTAACACCCTGCGGAATGACAAAATCAAATATTGCATTTTGATTGGTTCCAGAATTTGTAACGGCTGCAGCGGAACCGGGATCGCCGGTGGTTACGGTTCCGATCTGAATAGTAGCTGCAGAACCTGTTGCACCCGTTATAGAAGGACCGGTAGCTCCCGTTGCTCCTGTAGCGCCTGTAGCTCCCGTGGCCCCGGTAGGCCCTGTGGGACCCATTGCGCCGGTGGCACCTGTTGCGCCGGTAGGCCCTGTGGGACCTGTAGGACCCTGCGGACCTGTAACGCTCCAAGGCGGATAAACGCATGGAGGAGGACATGGACAGCAGGGATCCCGATGAAAATTATCGCCGTGATAAATGTTCATAATGATTACCTCGCTTAAGGCTAATGGTTTTGAAAAGAACGTACCTCCGGATACGAAAAATTTAAAATAGTGACAATAGTTTTGTTATGAAGTAGAAAAGCAGAATCCGGAACGGCATCACACAAGGGATACGTGTATATTTCTGGTGATGGCAGGAATACTGGATGCCTTTATCATTCTATGTATAGGGGGGATAATCTGTGAACAATTAAAAAGGGTAAGCACTATAGAATGTAAGTGCTTACCCTTTTATAATATGAAGTCATGCTGAAATGAAAATATTATCGAAGCCCCCGGGATTCCAGAAGGCTGATAATCATGGAATTCATAAGTTTCTTTCCCATGGTTTCCTTGAATTGATGGGATTGAGTTTTTCCCTGCTGCTGAAGTTCTTCCAGTTTTTGGGAAAGGTTTTCCTGGCTTATTAGAAGATGGTCATAAACATCTTCAAATTTTGCCAGACGATCCACCGCTTCACCCCTGAAGCCGGAAGAATCTTCCTGTATGTATTCTTTGCTCACCACGGGAGAACCTTCCTTATTTTCTGTCAATCTTGTATAGGCCATATAAACTCCTTTCCGGAATGATAAAACGTCCTGAAAAACAGAGAATATTTAAAAAATACGATCTTTTCGGTCGCCCTCTTGGGGTAGGATCCGCCGCAGGGCCTCCAGACGGAAGGCGGTGGGCCAGGCTACCAACCATTGAGAAGGACTGTTTTCATGGTGAGCACTCAGCGTCAGATTAACGGATTCATCCTGGCTTCCCACAGGCCGGGGATCTTTTCCGTCCACAACCATACTGCCGTCTGAAATACACATCTGCCCGTGCCTCCAGATACCGTTGGCCCGTTCTTTCCATTGGAAATTCCCTGTAAGCTCTGCCAGATCACGAATTTCGTGAATATAGCTGAGAGCAAAGGGATCCATTCCCCCATGGATAGAAACAGCTGTCCCGCCGAATGTATCAAATCCCATGGTTTCCAGAAGGCTGCCCTTGGGATACTTTCTTGTATAGTGCCATTGCCAGGTGGAAAGATACCAAGCGGCTTTTTCGGCATTCTCCAGAAATTCCCGTTCCTCTGTTAGGGAATATAACATCAGGTTCCCTTTTAAAAGAGGAATACTGGATTCCTTATCTATGGAAAATACATCTAAAGCTCCCGCAGTGGTAAAACCGTTTTCGTTTAGCTCCCGGATATAATACCGGCAGCTCTTTTTAGCAGCCTCCAGATAGCTGGCTTTTCCTGTGCGCCTTGCGCCCTCGCAGAGAGCCATGGATAGAAATGCGCCGGTAGTTCCCTGCTTCACAGCGGGAGAAAGGTCGGATTCCAGCCAGCTTTTTCCGATTCTGCCGTTTTCGTCCATAACTTTCAGAGCAAAATCACAGATCCGGCAGGCCATTTCCGTATATTGGGGTCGCTGGCAGCCAAGGGCGGCGGCTCTTTGGGCAGCTTCAAAGAACTGCACAGCGGCGGTCCCCAGGTTACAGGCATCCACGGTTTTTGCGAAACCGTTTGTATACATGTTATCGTCATAATGGGTGGGGATCAGACCGGTAGGCTTTTGAGCGGCAATCCAGGAATCCAATACGGCAAGGCCTTTCTCTTTGGCATCTGTGTCTCCTGTCATGGCGGCGTGGGCCAATAGGGAATTGGCAAGTGAGGCGTTTTGGCCGCACCAGCCGATTTCATATTTCTGCTGTTTCCTTTTTACCCATTTTCCTTCCCAGGTAAAACCGATGCTGAAGCCTTTGAAGCCGTCCTCTTCTTCCGTATACAGAAGCTTTGCGTAGGAAATCCCCAGATTCCAAAGATCATCATAATTTCGGCTGGGAGCCTTCAGCACATAGTATTGTTTCCAGGCAGCAGAAAGCAGATCATGCCATGCTACCCTTGGTTCTGATACGGGTGAAAAGACCAGCATCGCCTGGAATAAACACCGCGGTTCCGGCTTTTTTACATGCTTTTCCGGGTCGGAAAAATTTTTCAGGCGGCTGTCCTGTTCTGGCCAAAGTAGCGCATGGACAGTATGCTCTCCCTCTGTATAAAGAGAACAGGCTCCATCCAATTGGTCGGGGGGAAGGAACATGCCAACGGAGAGCGTTTCTCCTTCCGAATAGGTCGCTCCCGGTATACTTGCCCTGTGCCAGATGAAGCGCCAAGGTTCCCCCGTTTCCGGATCCCGGTTTCCTATAAAATAGGTGGGTGTTTTGTGTTTCTCCCGTTTTTCTTCCGGTAAAGCCGCATTTCGTACATCTTCATAGTCCTTGATATAAAAACAGTTGTTTTCATCATACTGCAGAGCGGGCACCATCTGATATCGGGATGGATAGGACGTGATAAAACGCATGGTCATATTTTCGATAGGGGTATCCACCGTTCTTTTCCAGCAAACCACGCCATCTTCTACCATAACGAAGGTATCTTCCGCCTGTTGGGCTGCTTCCGCCAGCCCAGCAAGACACCCGTTTAAATAGATCTCGGTTCCTTTTTCCGTTTTCCTAAAACAGCAAATTCGTTCCATACAAATCCTCCTTTTGCCTTACATATCCAGGCATATGGTGTATCCTTTAGATTCTGCCGAATGCAGAATCTAAAAAGATAAGCCGATACCTTTATTATAACGGCCCATACCGCTCTTGCAAGAAAAATTTTCGGATAGAGGCCCAACTGTATGGGATTCGCTTTCTATATGTTTCAGATAAAGAAAAATAGATTTCGTGGTCAAAATGATACATACCGCAATGCCAATGGAATATAAGCTTCTTACCGCAGGAAAAGTTCTTCTAAAAACAACTGGCCGGCAGCCGTTTTAAATATGGATGTTTTTACATTTTCCGCTTCTATTGCGGAAGATTTTCCCTCATCCAGATTCACTAGGAAATCCGCTTCTACCAGAATCTGATAGTCGGCGCCGTATATGTCGCTGTATGTATGGTGATGCGCTATAAGGTAACAAACCCGATCGATCACAGCCGGGTCATACTGAAGCTGCATGAGCATTTCCCTTGCAGGCGCAGGGCCTTCCATTTCCTGATAGGGGCCTGCGGAGGATTTATATTTTTCCAGGGCAGGCTTAATCCCAACATCGTGCAGAATAGCAGCTGTTTCCAATATGTGTTGGGTACCCGCATCCAATCCTTCCAGCTCCCCGATAGCTTTCGCATAACCTAAAACTTTTAGAAAATGCTGGACAGATTTTCGATCCCCTCTGTGATAGCAGATCATATTTCGAATCAGCGGGGCGGAACTTTTCACAGGACGGATTTGCAGAAACTCCTCCACTTTTTGAGCCACGCCGTCTTCCGTATTGCTGGGAGCCAAATAGGCTGCAGCCTGTTTGATTTCCTCTGTGCCGTTTGCCATGGCAAAGGAATATCCTGACCATTGCAGCATAGTTAGATCGTTGTTGCTGTCTCCAAAGGCCATGGTTTCTTCTCTCAAAATACCCAGCCGGCGGCAAAGCTCCTGGAGGGCAGCTCCTTTGCTGGTGCCGGGGGCGTTGAGTTCCAGGCAATCTGGCCCATCATAGGATTCCTGGAATGTTCCGGCTTTTTTTAGCAGGGAGCGGAATTCTTCCATATGCTCTTCCGGAATCCGGTTAAAACGCATTTTTTCTAGGGGCAGTCCTATAAGGGGGTGGAGAGTCTGAAGGTAGGTGCGGAAGGAGGAAAGCTGTTTCTTAAAAGCCGGAGGCAAAGGGGCAGAATCCAGAAACCGCTGCCCTTTTGGTTCCAGAAAGGCGTTTCCTCCATAATAGGTTTCGCTATTTAGCCAGGGGATTTCTTCAGCCATGCGCAGAAGATTTGCAGATGGCTCTGGAGGAATGAGGGAGGTGAAGAGGGGCTGCTTGTTCCGAAGATCCATTACCGCAGCGCCGTTTGCCGTGATGGCATATCGTACACAGTCCAGCCTGCGAAGAACCTCGGGCAGCTGGGACATGGTGCGCCCGCTGGCAGGGACAATGTAGATGCCTCTGTTGGCCGCTGCCCGGAGGACTTTAACCGTTCTATCAGAAATACTCATATGGTCGCCGGAAAGGAGTGTGCCGTCCATATCCAGCGCAATCAGCCGTATGCTCATATTGTGTGGGCTCCTTTTTTAAGAATGGGATGAAACGGGAGAGACAACCAGTGAAAAATCCGGTTGAGCAAAATCTTTCTACTGGATGGCAGAAGTGCTCTTGACTCTCCGATTTCCATATTCAGTATACTGAAAAGTGTCTTTGTAAATATGCCAAATTAGAAAATGTAATTTTACTCAAACGGTTTTCCTCAATATACATATGGGAAAATGTATTTCAGCCTAATGGGTTTCTAAAAAATCCTCTTTTATCCCATGAAAAAATGGGGTACAATCAGAGAGGAAAAAATTATTACCGGTTTAACCGGCATAAAGGAGCGATTTTGCATATGGGGGTTTCCATACGGTTTGACGATATACCAAAGGGAAAAAGAAATCTTATTACCGACGTACCGGGTGTGTTGGTGGGGCACAAAACACGGAGTCAGGGGGATGTGCAGACCGGCGTGACCGCTATTTTGCCCCATGGCGGAAACTTGTTTCAGGAAAAGGTTCCTGCTGCCGTGCATGTAATCAACGGATTCGGTAAGACGGCGGGTTCCATTCAGATCGAGGAATTAGGCACTTTGGAAACTCCGATTCTGCTTACAAATACATTGAGTGTGGGAGATGTTTCTTCCGCTGTTGTCCGCTATATGCTGGAACAGAACCCGGATATCGGCCTGACTACGGGAACAGTCAATCCATTTGTTTTGGAATGCAACGATGGGGAACTCAATGACATCCGGGGCCAGCATGTAAAGGAAGAAGATGTGCGGGAAGCCCTGGAAAATGCATCTGTAGATTTTGAAGAGGGAGCCGTTGGCGCTGGAAGAGGGATGGTATGCTGCCAAATGAAAGGCGGAATAGGTTCTTCTTCCCGTGTCCTGGTGTTTTCGGGAAAAGAATATCATGTGGGCGCCCTGGTGCTCTCGAATTTCGGCTCTCTGCGGGATTTGGTTATAGCCGGGAAACATGTAGGGCCTTCTTTGGCTGCTTCCATGGATATGGAGGAAGATAAGGGCTCCATTATTGTGATTTTGGCCACAGATATCCCTATGAGCGAACGGCAGTTAAAGCGGATTTGCAAGCGGGCAAGTGTGGGTATTTCCAGAACGGGAGGGTATATTGGCAACGGAAGCGGAGAAATTGCAGCCGCTTTCAGCACTGCCTATCGGATCCCGCATTATGAGAAGGAAGATATTCTCCCTGTAGCCATGCTGGCAGAAAAGAACATGAACCAGGTGTTTAGAGCCGTTATCAGCGCGGTGGAGGAAGCTGTAATCAGTTCCATGCTTCACGCGGAACCGGTTACAGGCCGTTCCGGCAATTTCAGAGATAGCCTAGCAAATTGGGTGCGGGAAGAGGATTTTCCGCAAGTTTAGATCCGATAGGGGGATTTGCAATGCGGTACTATGGAACATTGGGGCCTGCCTGCCAAAAGGAAGAAATCCTTCTGGCTATGTTTCTAGCGGGGATTACAGGTATGCGCCTGAATCTTTCCCATGGAGGACTGGATGAGAACGGATATTTGCTGGAGGCTTTTCAAAACGCGGCAAAAACCATGGGTATAGCCCCCGAGCTACTGCTGGATCTGCAGGGGCCGGAACTGCGGGTGGGGAATATGTCGAATTCTCTTTGCCTGAAAAGAGGGGAGAAGGTTTCGTTGGTATCAGCGGAGGACCCGGTAGGGGACGGAGAGATCCCCTTGCCGTCTCCTCTTTTTCGGGAACTTCGGGAAGGGGACGCCCTTTTGTTGGATGACGGGCGTATTTTGCTCAAAGCTTCACGGGAAGGAACGGGATGGAAAGGGACTATCCTGCGGGGTGGCACACTCCTGCCTCATAAAAGCGTAGCTTTAGAAGGGCGGGAAATACCGTCTCCGGCTTTGACAGAGCAAGACCATGCAAATCTCTCTCTTGCTTCTAGATGGGGTGTTACGGGAGTTATGCAGCCATTTGTGCGAAAGCCGGAGGACTTATTGGAACTGCGCCGGGCTCTGCAGGAAGCGGGGGCAGGGCAGGTGCGGATATTTGCCAAAATAGAAAGTTGGTCGGGAATGGACCGTTTAAAGGAGCTATTGCCTTTTGCGGATGAAATTGTGATAGCCCGTGGGGATTTGGGCAACAGTATTCCTCTCTGGGAATTACCCGCCGCCCAAAAAGAGATCGCCGGAATCTGCAGGAAAGCCGGAAAGCCTTTTATGGTAGTGACTCAATTGCTTGCTTCCATGGAACAAAACGCCGTTCCCACCAGGGCGGAGGTAAGCGATATATTCAACGCTGTTTTGGACGGTGCCTCCTCTCTGATGGTAACAGGAGAAACAGCAGTGGGAAAATATCCAGAGCTTGTGAGTCGGTATCTAGTAAAAACAGGAGAAGAAGCTCGCCGGTTCGTTGCTGAAAAGCAGGGAGGAAAGTGGTAAAATCTTTGGATTTTCCCATAGCTATTGACCTGTTTTCGGGGGCATACTATAATAAAAAAGAAACAAAGCGTAATAGCGCCGGTGAGATCAAGAATGGATACCTAGTGCGGCGGTTGCCGTTTCCGGCGGTTTTATGGATACAACAATCGGAAAAGGAGAGAAAAATTCATGGGTTTTGCAGAAGAATACGCGAAAAAGCTTACCACGGCGGAAGAAGCCGTTAAGGTCGTTAAATCCGGCGATTGGGTTGATTACGGTTGGTGTACCGCTACAGCTCGGGAACTGGATCAGGCTTTGGCCGCCCGTGCGGGAGAATTGGAGGATGTTAAGCTGAGAGGCGGCATCCTTATGTGGAAGCCTGCTGTTTTTGATGTTCCGGAGGCCGCGAAACATTTTACCTGGAATTCCTGGCATATGTCCGGTATCGAACGCAGGGAAGTAAACACTGGCCTTGCCTATTATGCTCCTATCCGGTATTCGGAACTTCCGCGGTATTATAGGGAGAACATAGCCCCCATTGATGTAGCCATGTTCCAGGTAGCACCTATGGACGAAGAGGGAAATTTCAACTTTGGCCCCAATGCTTCCCATATGCAGGCTGTTTGCGAACGGGCTAAGGTCGTTATAGTGGAAGTCAATGAAAATATGCCTCGCTGCCTGGGCGGCTGGGGCGAGTCTGTCAACATTTCCAAAGTAGATATGATCGTAGAAGGAAAAAATCCTCCCATTGCAGAATTGGGCGCCGGCGGACCTGCAACAGAGGTGGATCAGGCTGTAGCAAAGCTGATCGTGGAGAAGATCCCCAACGGGGCATGCTTGCAGCTGGGCATCGGCGGCATGCCTAACGCAGTCGGTTCCATGATTGCGGATAGCGACCTGAAGGATCTGGGTGTGCATACGGAAATGTATGTGGATGCTTTTGTAGATATTGCGAAGGAGGGGAAAATCAACGGTTCCAAAAAGAATATTGATACCGGCAGGCAGACCTTTGCGTTTGGTGCGGGCACAAAGAAACTGTATGATTATGTCCACAACAATCCGGAAATGATGAGTGCACCTGTGGATTACACCAACGATGTGCGGGTAATTTCTTCTATTGATAATTTTATATCCATTAACAATGCCGTGAATGTGGATCTATATGGGCAGGTAAATGCAGAATCTGCAGGCACGAAGCCCATCAGCGGCGCAGGCGGCCAGCTGGATTTCGTTCTGGGCGCGTATCTCTCTAAGGGCGGAAAAAGCTTTATTTGCTGTTCTTCCACCTACACTACCCGTTCCGGGGAATTAAAGTCCAGAATTCTTCCGGTTTTGGATCCCGGTTCCATCGTGACCGATACCCGGGCGAATGTCCATTATTTTGTGACAGAATACGGTATTGTAAATCTGAAAGGGCTTTCCACTTGGGAAAAAGCAGAGGCCATCATTTCCGTGGCCCATCCTCAATTCCGGGAAGAGCTCATTCGGGAAGCAGAAAAGAATCATATCTGGCGGCGCTCTAATAAATAAGATTGGTATGGCAGGCGGCAACCGTTTTTGTATACGGTACGGAAATATTTTTCATAGTTTCCATTTTGCCTGCCAATACAGGAAGAAGGCCGGGTTCCATAAAAGGAACCCGGCCTTCTTGTGTGTATGTTTATCTGTGCACTCCAGCAAGATATTTTAAGATTTTAACGAGGCTTCTGTTTTTAGATCCTTTAATGGATTGTTCGGCATTTGTAGAGGAAATTTACGAATTGATGGATCTTTACAGTTCTCTTTTTTTAAAAAATAGAATCGAGAGCTGCCAGGAAAGAATATATAGCAGGATGCCAATTCCGCATATGCCGATCAAGACTGGTTTGCTAAAAGGCAAAATGGCCTGAAATCCCAGCCCTGTCAGCAAAGTTATCACAGCGCAAACAAAACCAATCATAACATAAAATGCGATCCGTCCTTTTTCTGCGCCGAATTTAAAAACAAACGGCAGCAGAAATGTGGGGCCAATCAGGCCCAATATAAGGAGAGCTGTGCCCATCACCAGGAATGTATCCATAGAAAAGCTATTATTTCCTATCATACGGAAGGCTGTGGCTGCCATAGAAACAAGAAATGCCGCTGCCCAAAAAAGCAGACCCAGCAGATACTTAGAGGAAACTACCTGCGCTTTTGTGTAAGGCAGGGCAGCGCTGTATTGGATCCATTTATCCCGTTCTTCATAGGAGAGAATGGTCATGGGAATGATCCCAGCAATCATAGATGGATATACTGCAAAAAATATATTTTCTTCTCCCAGAAAAGATGCAGCAAGAAACACAATAACAAGCAGAAGGACTGCTTTGCAGTATTTTGCCGCCATATAAAAATCTTTTAATAGCAAGCCTTTCATACTCAGACACTCTCCTTTACCATAAAGATGAAAAGATCTTCAATGCTTATGGGGCTTATGACCATGTTTGCCGGAATATATTTTCGCAGCACAAGCGCCTGAACACCATATGGAGAAATCTTTTTTCCTTTTACGGCAGAAGGCGCCAGTTTTAAAAGCTGTTCTTTCGAACACTGCACAAGGCCATACTGCTCAAGCAAACGGTCTTTTTCTTCACAGAGCAAAAGTTTTCCTTTATGCAGAAAAGCGATGTAGTCGCAAAGTTTTTCCAGATCGCTGACTATATGGGAAGAAATCAAGACGGAGTGGTTTTCGTCCCGAGTGAATTCACTGAACATTTCCACTACTTCATCTCTCACTACAGGATCGAGCCCGGAAGTTGCCTCATCCAAAATCAAAAGCTTCGGATGATGGGATAATGCCACGGCAATTCCCAATTTCATTTTCATACCACGGGAAAACTCTTTAAATGGCTTTTCTGTGGGAAGGGACAACTTTTGAAGATAGCTGTTATATAGTTTACTATCCCAGCGCTGAAAGGTATATTGCATGATTTTTCCCACCTGCTTAGCCGTAAGGCATTCCGGTATGCCCACATCATCCAGGACTACACCGATATCTTCTTTCAAGAGCTGGATATTTTTTGTGTTGTCTTTTCCCATAATTTGGATAGAGCCTTCGTCTTTATGAATCATATCAAGAATCAGCTTAATAGTTGTACTTTTGCCGGCGCCGTTTTCTCCGATAAGCCCCATAATGCAGCCACTTGGCAAAGTAAGATTCAGATGATCCAGCCGAAATCCCGTATAAGTTTTAGTCAGGTTTCTAATTTCCAATGCATTCATAGATTACTCCTCCAGATTGATACGGAATATTTCCATCAGTTCTTCTTTTGATATATTGCAGGAGGCGGCAAGCCGCACGATTTCCTGCATCAATTCTTCCATCTTTTTGAGGTTTTCCTCCCGCAATAGCTCCACGTTTTTGGGTGCTACAAAGCATCCTTTTGCCGGAAGGGTATAGATAAAACCATCCCGTTCCAGCTCATCATAGGCTCGTTTGGTAGTGATTACACTGATACGCAGATCTTTTGCCAGATTACGGATGGAAGGAAGAAGCTCATCTTCTTTTAAATCTCCGCTGATAATTTGGTTTTTAATTTGTGTATATATCTGGTCGTAGATTGGCGTACCGCTTTTATTATCTATGTAGATATTCACGTTATCACCTCGTGGCTTATCTGTATATGAACAGTATATACAGATAATACAGATTTGTCAACAATAAAATATTGGAAGGATTTTGTCTGTAAAGCTGTAAAGAGAAAAAGAGGATCTGCACCCTTTTCAGCACATGGTTTTTTTACCAATTGCAGTGCTTTTGAAAGGGAGACGGATCCTCTATGTGAAAGAACTGATTTTTTAAAGTAAGCAGTCTAACTGTTCACTCTATTTTTTACTGGGAGAAACGTATTCTTTTCGGAATACCGGAGATGCTTTCATAATACGAAGCCCAGACGGGGAAAGAATAGATGCCTTTTAAATGCATGGGTAAAACTTTGAAAAAGTATTGGTTCCCAAAATCTGAAAGAGTTCGGATTTTCCTAACTTATTTTTTTAATGCGCAGAAATGCTGTGTGTAATTTACCCATTGTATTTTTATAAAGAAGGACGTAATCTTCAAATGTGAGAGAACATCCATTTGTTAGGAGTTCCATTTCTACTCCATAAACCTGCACGCAAATGCCCGTTTCTGTAAAATGGTTGCGAAGGTAGAAATTTTTCCGGCGTAGACGTTCTTCCGAATTTGCGGCAGAGGGATCCGGTTTTTCGATTTCCAAAAGAAGCCGTTTCCCCTCATATTTGCGGCGGAAAAGGGAAAGAGCCTGGCTGCCTGTCCCTTTGCCACGGCCATTTGGCGTTATGGCCAAATAATCCAAAAGGACAATATCACTGCTTGGATCTTGCATGGTGATTAAAAGTCCAAGGGGAGAGTTTTTTTCTTCCTCAATAAGAAACAGATCAGCTATACCTTGCTTTTGTTTTTTGAGCAAAAGAGAAAAAGGTTTTCTTTCTTTTTTGGGAAAAGCCTCTTTATAAAGAGACTGCATGTAAGACAGAGTATGTTTGGTTACAGGAATAAGACGCATAAGAACCTCCATTTGAATATAGACAATGCTGTTTTTCTGCAAGTTTTTAAATTCGTAAGTATTTTAGGTTTAAATGCAATACTAGGAAACCGTTAGAACAGGAATTTGTGTAAGAATAGCAACTTGTAATAATTTTTATCTGTAATTCTTTCAATGCTTTTATGATATAGCATCTATCTGTTTTCGAAAAAAGGTGGTATACTGATAAAAACGGATTTGGCGGGAGGAAGTATGGATGGAGAAAGATTTTGATGTGAATTTCTATAAAAAAATATTAGACTGTGTTCAATCCAATATTTATATTACGGATACAGAGACAGATACTATTGTATATATGAACGGATATATGAAGCAGACCTTTCAAATGGAACATCCAGAAGGGAAAACATGCTGGAAGACTTTACAGCGGGGGATGACAGGGCGCTGCCCTTTCTGTAAAATCGAGGATCTGAAGAAAGCCCAAAAGGGAAAATCCTGTGTATGGAGAGAGAAAAATACCGTTACTGGTAAAATCTATATGAATTATGACAGGCTGGAAACATGGAATGGGCATACGTATTATATTCAGAATTGTGTGGATATTACAGATCGGCTGCAGCTTTCTATGGAGGCCTCTATAGATGAGCTTACCGGGGTATTGAACCGGAATGCAGGAAAAAAGAACCTGGAAGAGGTTCTGAATGGGATGAAAGCGAATGATCAGTTTACGGTTGCGCTTTATGATATAAACGGCCTTAAATGGGTCAACGATACATACGGCCATATAGAGGGAGATCGGCTTCTTGTATTTGTAGCGCAGAACATACAAAAAGAACTGGAGGATTCAGATTTTGTATTCCGTCTGAGCGGTGATGAATTTATAGTATGCTTTATGCATAAGGATTTGGCACAGGCAGAAACCTGGATGCAAAAAATTCTAAAGACATTGGAAGAGCGACGTATCGCCGGCTCAATGGCATACGATGTAAGTTTCAGTTATGGCTTAGCTTGTATTTATGGGGGAGAAAGCCTGAGTGTTTCGGATGTTCTCTCTATTGCGGATTCACAGATGTATATGCGAAAGCGGAGCCACCACATAATGCTAGGGAGAAAGCGGCTGGAACAGGAAAAAGAGCATGGTGAGAATTTTTCGCTTTATTCTTACGACAAAGATTCCCTGTTTAAAGCTCTTTCAGAAACAATAGACGATTATCTCTTTATGGAAAATCTAAAATCCGAAGAATGTATGTATTCCTATAAAATGATGATGGATTTCGATTTGCCTGGGCAGGTTGTAGCGGACGTAGCCACCGTATGGAGTGAAAAAATACATCCGGATGATATGGAACTCTTTTTGCAAAGTTATCAGGAAATTAAAGCGGGCATAGTTGAGCGGCATACGGTAGCTTATAGAGCCAGGAACGCTTCGGGCGAGTGGGTACATCTCCTTTGCAGGGGGAGACTGGTTCGGGACGCAGATGGTCAGCCAGCCTTTTTTGCAGGGATTATTCGGAATTTAGATAGAAAAAATGCTCTTCCTGATGTAAAAAAGGATGTTGCTCCGGAAATCGCTGCCTGTGATGAAAGAATATAAAACTAGAAGGATAGGTATTATATGGGAGGCCTGCAAGACTATTTTCTGAAAATAGTCTTGCAGGCCCTGATTTTATAAAGGACAAATAGTAGCATAGAGCAATATCTGCCATTACGCTCAAGCCGCAGTTTTATCCCGGCTTTCCGCATTTTGCATATATGCCTCTACCTGTTTTTCCACATAGGAAAGAGGCGCTGGACCACAGCTTAAAATGGCTTGGTGATAGGCTACTTCGTCGAAGTTACGGCCCATTGCATTTTCCGTCTCTTCCCGCAGATCCATAAAAAGCATACCAGCCAGGAAATAATGCTGGTAGTATACCGGATTCTCCACAATAAGATCATATATTTCATCTGAAGACTCTTGTGAAATTCCCGAAAATTCCTGGTTTAGGAAGGTCAAAAGATTCTCTCTGGACCATCCTTCATAATGAATTCCCAAGTCTGCTTGGCAGAGACAGATGTTCATAATCATATCGTTATACCACAGGAACCGCGGCATGTCGCTGCCAGCGGGAATTTCATCCAGAATCTGCTGTTCTACATAAACAGCCCAGCCTTCTGTATATCCGGTATAGTTTACAAGGCTGTGAATATCCGGCAAATCCAGAGAACGAAAATAGGAATCCTGATACATATGACCGGGGTATCCCTCATGGGCTATAGTGGAGAAAAGACTCTGGCTGTATTCCCCGTTCAGGTAGATAGATTGGGTTACATCGCTTCCGGCATCTATGGGAGCAGAAACATATGCGGCCGGCGAAAAATTTTCCGCCATGGATTCCGGCACTTGTATCACTTGGTAATGCAGATCGGGAAGTTCAGGAAATCTTCCGGGAATAATGGACTGCAGATAATCCATGTTTTCTTCTGCTGTTTCAAAATCGCAGTATTGAACATTGTTCCGGTCAAAATTAAGAAGGCTGTCCTGAATTTCTGGGTGCTCGCTGATATATTGTAAAAACTCCTGAAGGTATTTATTCTTTTGTTTTTGCAGATATTCAGAAAGCTCCTCCGGCGTCATATCTACGCTGGCATCTGCTTTAAGAAGATAGGCATAGTATTCTTTACCGTTTTCCAGAGTACACAGGCCGCCGTCCCGGTCGGTTCCTATAGTGGAAAGATCTTCAGCAAGCTGGGCATAGGCTTCAAGGAGCGTGCTCACGGATTGGGCGTTTTTTTCCTTGGCTTCCGCCTTTTCTTCTTCATTCAAAAAGGTTGCCTGGTCTATCTTAGCGTTTGTGGTCTCTATCAGAAAACAGTTCTCATCGGAAGAGAAATTTTCCGCCTGCTCGATAGCGCCTTCCAGACTGGACTTGGATAAACCGACCCCAAGTTTTTGGCGTTCCAACTCATTTTCGTAATAGTTTTTAAAGGTTTCTTTGCTGGTATCCAGCATATGAAAATAACTATCCAGATCATGCTGCGTGCGAATCTTGTATTCATTGAGAAGCAGAGGAAGTTCAGCCTGAAAACCGGTAAAGCTTCCCAAATAGTTGTTGTCGAGAGGAACCAGCTCTTCCGGAATATCCATTCGGGTGAGATAATCCTTGAGAATATCATAGGTTAGCTTCTGCTTTTCTGTAAGGCTATTATAAGAAAAGGATTCCAACTGTTCCAGAAGATCGTCCTCAGAAAGAGATTCCTTATATTCCTCTATACTGGTAAAGGGAAGCTCATAGAGAACTTCCTGAGAAAATCCCGCAGCCTCCGGATTTTCATAGAGTAAGTTAAGGGAATAGTCGCTGTCTTCAATCAGTTCCTGGGGAAGGCTTTCTATAAAAGCATCAAAGTCCTGGGGCGGCTCTGGCGGCAAATATAGGCAGCCGCTGAAAAGAGAAAGGCAGAAGGCTGCAAACAAAGCCACAGCCGTTTTTTTACAGCGTTTCATCATATTTCCTCCCTTTAATATATATCGGACTGTAAAGTTAAATGAAAGTTGAGGACCCGTCAGGCCTTCTGGTACAATGGTTTTACCACAAACACAAAGTACTCCCAGAAAGGAGACGAGTCCTCATGGCAAAATTGTATCAAATCTGCT
>CALWJA010000065.1 GCA_944380875.1 uncultured Clostridia bacterium | reverse complement strand
GTAAAGGAGCCGTCGCAAAGAAAAGCATCCCCATATTCTCGGGGAATATAGGGGGTAGGATCATACGGGGAGCAGGAGCAGAAAAAGAGAAGAAGAACGGCGAAGATAAGGCCAAAGCTTTTTTTCATGTAGCAGATCTCCTTCCGAAAAAAGGTTCCGATTTTTGGGAGCAAAGGGAACGAAAAGAAAATAGAGCTATATAAAATTTGTATATAGATCTTGTATAGATATACTATACTGCGAATAAACTGGATGGGCAACAAAAAATAAGAAAAAGCCGGTACCTTTGCAGACGTTGCAGCCTGAAAAGATACCGGTTTTCAAATCCATTTTTGTAGAAAATTATTGGAAGTTTTGGTGTTCCTTTGGTATTTGTCTTGCAAGGAAAATTATGCAGAAGAAATGTGTTATTTCTCCGCACTAATATCTGCCCGTTTCTGTTCTTCCAGAAGGGGGCGGAAGGTATTCTCCCAGTCTACCAGCTTTTCAAAAATAGGGAGAAGGGCACGCCCGGCGGCTGTAATCTCATATTCCACCCGGGGAGGGATCTCCTGAAACTGGCGGCGAATCGTGAGACCACATTCCGTCAATTCCCGAAGGCTTTGGCTGAGCATCATATCCGTAATACCAGCTACCTTATTCCGGATCAAACGGTAACGAAGGCTGCCTTCCTCTTTCAATGCCCAGAGAATACGCATTTTCCATTTCCCGCCTACACACTGGAGAAAGTATTCCAAAGGCTCCGGCAGGGAGGATTCGGAAACCTCCGGCTCCGGGGAAACCTTCGCACGCTCTAAAGATTTAGCGGCTTTTTTAATGCGCCTTTTCTTTTTTTCTTTGTCTTTTTCTCTATCCTTTTCTTTTTTCAAAGCACACATGACCCCCTTTCCCACTTAGGCTGCGGCTTTTCCGCAAGCGCAAATGGGGCTCGCACTCTCAATCCAACGCAAACCGGCAGGGATGTATTGTGTATATCCCATTTTTGCCGTATAAGGCTTCCATATGCCTGCTGCTTTGCAAAAATGCAGAGAGATTCTGCATTTGCTTTTTTAATGAGGAAATTATATTTACTCTATTATACCAAGTAAAAAGGATAAGGGCAACCGTCTGTGCGCAAAATGCAGAAATTAACCCAAAAATCCATGGGAAACGGGCAAGAGCCTTATTGTATCTTTCTTTCAGCAGCCTGCAGTTCTGCCTGCCGGCGCCGTTCTTCCCTGGAAAAGGAACAACCGCAGTAATCCTGCCGGTAAAGGCTGTATTCCCTGGAAAGCGCAATGGAGCGTTTATAGCCTTCCTTCTTTTTAAAATCCGAAGGAAGGTAAGGAACGCCTACTTCTTTGCCGATAGCTTCCCCCAGATGGTTCAAAAGCTGGGAATCTTTCAGGGGACTGATGGAAAGGGTGGTGCAGAAATAGTCAAAGCCTCCATCCTTTGCCATCTTTGCGGCCTCTCCCAAGCGGAGGGCAAAACATGCCCGGCAGCGAGCGCCTCCCTCCGGTTCTTCCTCCAAACCTTTGGAAATACGGCGGAAAGGTTCCGGGTCCCAGGGGGGCACCACCACTTTGACCGGATATTTCTGAGGCATGGAAGCTGTCAGGCGGCAAAGCTCCGAAGCTCGTTTATCGTACTCCTCTTTATCGGAAATATTGGGGTTATAATACAGTTCGGTGATCCGAAAATATTGGGATAGATATTCCAGCACATAGCTGCTGCAGGGCGCGCAGCAGCCGTGGAGGAGAAGAGTAGGAGGTTCCGCGCCGGCTTTTTGCTTTTCTTCTATATCCGCCAAAATCGCTTCCAGCTTTTTCTGATAATTGATCTTTGGCTGCTGCTTGGCAGATTTTGAATTGCCCGTCATCTCCGGCATGGTATGCATACCGACGCATCTCCTTTCCTCTTTTCTTCCATTCAAGGGCTGTTTTTTTCCATTTTCTTATTCTTCCGCAGCTTGAGCTGCATCGGCAGCCTGCTCCTGCTTGGGCGCCAGAAGAATGCCCAGCTCCAGAAGCTGCTTTTCATCCACGGGAGAGGGAGCCTCGCTCATCAGGTCTGCGGAGGAAGCTACTTTGGGGAACGCGATAACGTCGCGCATATCGCTGACGCCCATGAGCACCATCACCAGCCGTTCCAGACCCCAGGCCATGCCGCCATGAGGCGGGGCGCCGAATTTCAGAGCGTCCAGCAGGAAGCCGAACCGGTTCTGGGCATCCTCTTTCTCAAAGCCCAGGGCTTCCAGCATTCTTTCCTGCAGGTTGGTGTCGTGGATACGGATGCTGCCGCCGCCGGCCTCATATCCGTCTATAACCATATCGTATGCCAAAGAACGCACGGAACCCGGATCACTTTCCAGCCTATCCAGATCATCCGGATTGGGCATGGTGAAGGGATGGTGGGTAGCCATCCAGCGTCCTTCTTCCTTGCTGTATTCAAACATGGGGAAATCCGTTACCCAAAGCAGGCAGGGGCGGCTCTGATCGATCAGATCAAAGCGGCGGGCCAGCTCGCAGCGCAGGGCGCCCAGGGAAGCGTATACTGTGGAATTTTCATCGCTGGCTACCAGGAAGAGCACGTCCCCGGGCTCAGCGGAAAGGGCTTCCCGAATGGCCTGCACCTCTTCGGGAGACAGGAATTTTTCATAACTGCTGGTTTCCTTTTCGGCCAGCCTAGTCCAGGCAAGGCCTTTGGCGCCGTATGCCTTGATCCATTCTCCCAATTTATCAATCTCTTTCCGGGAGAGCTTTTCCGCAAGGCCCTTGCCGTTGATGCCCCGCACAGAGCCGCCCCCCAGAAGGGCGTTCTGGAATACCTTAAACTCCGTATTTTTTACGCAGCTGCTTACATCCTTCAGTTCCAGCCCAAACCGGCGGTCAGGTTTGTCGGAGCCGTAACGATCCATGGCCTCCTGCCAGGTCATCCTGGGCAGGGGCAGAGGAATGTCGATTCCCCTTACCTCTTTATAGGCCCTCTGGATGAACCCTTCACCGATAGCCATAACGTCTTCCTGCTCCACAAAGCTCATTTCAAAGTCGATCTGGGTAAACTCCGGCTGCCTGTCCGCCCGGAGGTCTTCGTCCCGGAAACAGCGAGCCACCTGCATATACCGGTCAAACCCCGAGACCATCAAAAGCTGCTTATAGAGCTGGGGGCTTTGGGGAAGAGCAAAAAATTCCCCGGGAAATACGCGGCTGGGCACAAGATAGTCTCTGGCCCCTTCCGGTGTGGATTTGATAAGATCCGGCGTTTCGATCTCCAGGAATCCGTTTTCATCGAAATAGTCCCGAGCTGTTTTGGCAATACGGTGCCGAGCCATCAGAATGCGCTGCATATCCGGCCGCCGCAGATCCAAATACCGGTATTTCAGCCGGGTTGCCATGTTTACATTGGAATCCTCTTCGATTGCGAAGGGGGGCGTTTCCGAACGGGCCAACACCCGAAGCTCGCTGACTTCTATCTCAATTTCCCCTGTGGGGATCTCCATATTTTTGGAAGCTCTTTCCCGGACGGTTCCTTTCGCCGCCAGGACAAATTCAGCCCGGGCAGAAAAGGCTTTCTGGAAAAGCTCTGTTTTGCTGTCGTCGTCAAAGGCAAGCTGCACAATGCCTGTCCGATCCCGCAGGTCGATGAAGATAAGCTGGCCCAGATCTCTCTGGCGCTGCACCCATCCGCAGACGGCCACCTCCTGGCCAATGTGCTGGGGACGCAGTTCCCCGCAGTAATGGGAGCGGGAGAATCCCGCCATGGTTTCTGCTGCTTCTGTTTTTGCCATATTCTTTGTCCCTCCGATATATTCACCGCGGAAAACCGAAAAATCGCATGCAGGTATCCGTTTTTTGGATATATCCTGTTTCCTGCGCTTTATCCTGTTTCCGCCGATTGTGGATTGTGGTATTTGTGACAAACAAACCGGAATCGCGCACCGCGCTATCCCGTATTTTCGCTTTGTTTGGACCCCTTATTCCTTATTTTCGGAAAGTTGGGGGAAATCCCTTTTCAGGTCGTCTTCCGCTTCGATGGCGGCGAACTGCTCCAGGAAACCATCTCCAATAAAAACGGTATGCTTCTCGCCGGTTTCCATGTTCTTCAAAACGGCTTCCCCGGTCTGGAGCTCGTTGTCTCCCAGAACCATGCTATACAAGGCGCCGATTTTATCCGCATATTTCATCTGGGCTTTCAGCCCTCTTCCATTTACATCGCAGGCGGCGCTGATTCCGGAAAGGCGGAGTTCATGAGCCATACGGAACGCGGCGAAGGAAGCTTCTTCCCCTAAAGCTGCAATAAATACGCTGCAGGGGTTCTTTTCGGCCAGATCCGCTTTCTGGGCTTCCAGAATCATCAGAGCCCGTTCCATACCCAGGCCAAAGCCCAGAGCAGGCATGGAGGGACCGCCCATTTCCTCCACCAAACCGTCATACCGGCCTCCGGCGCAGACGGTCAGGGGCGCGCCTGTAGCGGTGCTTATGAACTCAAACACTGTGCGGGTATAATAATCCAATCCCCGGACAATAGTGGGATTCACGGTATAGGGAATGCCGATTTCCGTGAGAGAATGCTTTACACCTTCAAAATGGCGGGAACAGTCCTCGCAGAGATAATCCAGCATCCGGGGAGCGCCTTCGGCGATTCCTGCGCATATGGGGCTTTTGCAGTCCAAAATACGCATGGGGTTTCTTTCCAGCCGGGAAAGGCAGGTTTCGCAAAGCTGATCCGTATAGGCGGAAAAATACTCTTTCAGGGCGGCAGTATACCGGGCGCGGCATTCCGGGCATCCAATGGAGTTGATTTCCAGAGACAGATCCCGGATCCCCAGCCTTTGGAATACGGAAGCGGCCAGGGCTATGACCTGAGCGTCCGCCAAAGGGGAGGCGCTGCCGAACATTTCCACGCCAAACTGATGGAATTCCCGCAGACGGCCTTTCTGGGCTTTTTCGTACCGGTAACAGGAAGTGAAATAATAGAGCTTTACAGGAAGCCCCTCGTTATATAAGCCGTGTTCCAGCATGGCGCGTACTGCGCCCGCCGTGCCTTCAGGCCGCAGGGTAATGGAACGATCCCCCTTATCCTTGAAGGTATACATTTCTTTCTGCACAACATCTGTGGTTTCTCCTACGCTGCGCAGGAACAGCTCCGTGTGCTCAAACACAGGAGTGCGGATTTCCCCGAAGCCCTGCAAATGGGCCTCCTGCCGCATAACGTCTTCCATTTTCTGCCATTTTGCCGAATCGGCGGGCAAAATGTCCTGTGTGCCCCTGGGAGCCTGTGTGAGCAGTGCCATTCTAACATCCGTCCTTTCCATATTTCCAGACTGTAAAATTTGCAGCAGCCGTTTTCGGTCTGCGTATGCTTTATGCGTATGCTCAAAAGAAGGTTTATGGCGGAAAACCATACGCGGGGGGAAAGATAGAAAAATCCCCGTCCCTGCAAACGCAAAGGGACGAGGAATAAACCCCGCGGTGCCACCCTTTTTCAGAAAACCATCCGATTCTTCCCAAAAAGCAGAAGTGCCTTCCGGTTTTCCCTTTTTTCCCTCAAGCGGAGGGATAACGCCCGGGCTCCCGGCTGTCTTCGCCGATCTCCTTCGCAGAACGCTCTCAGCCGCGCGTTCCTCTCTGTGGCGGGAAAATACGGTTACTCGGTCCGTTCGGTGCCCGGTATAATCGGATGAGCCAAGGAAAATTATGTTTTCCCTGGCAGCTCCGGTGTTTTGCTTGTTAACAATAAAATACTAGAATCTAAATATTTGCGTGAGCCTTTAAAGCCTTAATCCCGGACGTAATTTCTCCAATCCAGATCGCCCCGCTCCAAGCCATGGATCAGAACTTCAGCGGTTGCAATATTGGTAGCTACCGGAATATTGTGCACATCGCAAAGGCGGAGAAGGTTCATATCGTTGGGTTCATGGGGCTTGGGAGTGAGAGGATCCCGGAAGAAGAGGAGAAGATCCACTTCATTGCAGGCGATCCTGGCAGCAATCTGTTGATCTCCGCCCTGGGAACCGCTTAAAAATTTCTGGATCTGCAGGCCGGTCGCCTCAGATACCATTTTGCCGGTAGTGCCTGTAGCGCAAAGAAGATGTCGGCTTAATACGCCGCAATAGGCAATGCAGAACTGAACCATTAACTCTTTCTTAGAATCGTGAGCGATCAGCGCAATATTCATCTGGAAATTCCTCCTTCGTAGAATTATAACAGAGACATGGGCCGGTTTTGAAAACCGGCATTCATTTTTAAAATTTGTGCAGAGAAGCCAGAGGGATTTGTTCTCCTTCCAGCCGGGCGGCCAGCCTGGCAAACGCCATGGCGGCTTTGGAATGCAGAGGAAGAGGGAGACCGGAAGCTTCCCGGAGAGGCAACTCCGGATCTTCCGGAATAACGGCAATGAGCCGTATTCCCGCTGTGTCTATTACGGCGTCCAGATCAGAGAAAACTTTTTGCGAACGAAAGCTTTCCGCATGAAAACGGTTGATGACAAGCCTTTGCTGGGAAACACCGGCCAATTCCAGTTCCAACCTGGTTTTGGCGCTTGCCCGGATACAGACCGGATCGGGTGTTGCAACCACCAAGGCACGCTGGGCAGCAGAAGCAGCGCTGCGGAAACCGGTTCCCAGCCCCGCAGGACAATCAATCAAAATATGATCGTAATAGGGGATCAGCAGATCCATTACCTGCCGCATAACCAGAGGGCTGATGCAGTCTTTTTCCTGGGATGGCGCGGGCAAAAGCCATAACCTTTCTTCCCAAGGACAGGGATATAAGGCGTCTTTCACAGCCGCCCGCCCAGCGACTACATCGGCAATATCATAGACCCTTTCCTCCGCACAGGAGAGAAAAAGATCCAATGCAGGAAGACCGGCGTCTCCGTCTATCAGGAGAACCCTCCGGCCACGTTTTGCAAGAGCAGCACCGAGACCGGCGCAGAGGGAAGATTTCCCAACTCCACCCTTTCCCGATGTTATGCATGTAACAACTCCCATAGATACAACCTCACTCTAATACTAACACAATCCATCTGAGAAAGCAAAAACTTTTTGCAGGAAGAAGGCGTTGTTTGTGTTTTTCAGTATGAACACCAAAACAAAGGGTGTTTTCCCGGCAGGATGCACAATACGGAAATATTCGGATAAACCATCCAGGAATATACAGGAACATCAAGAAAAAATTGCCGCATATAGCAGGAATAAAAACAATGATTTTGCTGCTGTAAACTTCTTATTCTTCAGAAGAACTGGAAGAAGAATTTCCGGCTGATTCCTGCTTGGGCATTGTAATATTACCATCTTCATCCACAGTGGCATCATAGAAATACGCATTGAGAAGATCTATTACTACATTCTGGCAATAAGAACTGGTAGCGCCGTGATCCAATACCACAGCTACCGCTATTTCCGGGTTATCCGCAGGGGCATATCCTACGAAAACAACATTATCGGATCCGTTGGTCTGGGCCGTTCCTGTTTTGCCCACCACCTTCACGGGATAATTTCCCAGAGAGGTCTGTGCCGTACCTTCCGTCACAACGGCTTCCATACCTTCTTTTACATAACCAATGTTTTCCTTGGAAACTTCCACCGTATCCGCAACAGTGGGTGTGATTTCCTGGATCACATCTGTCCGGGTATAATCGGTAATCTGCTTGATAACTGTAGTTTTCAGCCGGGTGCCGTCGTTGGCGATGGTAGCTGCCATGGTTGCAAGCTGCAAGGGTGTAAATGCGTAATCACTCTGGCCGATGGCGGCATTCAGAGTATCGCCGTCCCGCCAGACGCCGTCTTTGGTATCGGGCCCTGCAAGGATTCCTGCGCTTTCACCGGTCTCCACGCCGGTCTTTACACCCAATCCAAACCGCTGGCAATAGAGATCCAACGCATCGATTCCCAGGCGATAGCCGGTTTCATAGAAGAATATGTTGCAGGATTTTGCCAGAGCTGTCCGAAGGGTAATGGGGCCATGATATCCCAGACACGTATGATAATTATCGTTTTCGAACCGGTCGTACTTTCTCCGGCAGGTAATAACTGTGGAATTGGTGATGCATCCTTCTTCCAGGGCGGCACAGGCAACTACAGGCTTAAAGCAGGAACCAGGCGTAAAAGCGCCGCTGAAAGCTTTGTTTACAAGGGGATTTCCTTCCTGTTCCAGCAGGGAAGCGTAATAACTGGAATCTTCCTGGGCCCGGACACTATCATAACCCGGGGCTGAACCCGCAGCCAGGACGCCTCCTGTTTTCACATCCAGGACTACAGCGCCTCCGGCCCAGCAGTCTTCTCCCCATCCGGAATCGGAGCCTTTATAGTTTTGCTCGCAGAGGGCTTCTCCGTTTTCCCGGGTTGCTTTGATATTCTTTTCCAGGGAAGCGTTTGCTACTCTCTGCAGGTCGCTGTCGATAGTCAAATAGATGGTGTTTCCCGCTTCCGGCGCCTTCGTCACCGTTTCGCTGGCCAACTGACCGGTAGAAGTGGTCTCCACCATTTTTTCGCCGGCTTTTCCCCGAAGGATATCCTCATATGCTTCTTCGATGCCGCTTTTTCCCAAAAGACTGTCATAAGAATACCCTTTATCTTTCAGCTCCTCGTACTCTTCCTGGGAACTGATCTTTCCCATCTGGCCCACGATCTGCGGGATCAGGGACGTATCATAATATTCCCGGCTTGTAGTTACTTCCACTGTTACGCCGGGAAGTTTGGAAGAGTTTTCGCTGATGACGGTGACCAAGTCCAGAGGGATGTCCTCTGCAAAGGTGTAGGGGGAAGAGGTATCAAACTGTTCCTTCACCATATTATAGCGGACGGAAACAATATCCCGGGTTTCTTCCTTGGAATAGCCCTCTACCTCATATTTTTTAATGAGATTTTCCATGCAGATATCTGCGGTCGCGTAGCTGTTCACGTCTGCGTAGTCTTTGCCCTTCAGGGTGTTGATCTCCCGTTCCGAATCTTCCTTGAACTGGTAGGAACCGTTCTCATCGATTGTAATGGGCAGCGTATCCAGCCATTCTACGCCCTCTTTATCCAAAAGCTTTATAAGGCTTAAAATGGTGGCGTTTTCGGTTTTGATGGTTTCTTCATAGGTCTCCTGTTTCATGTAGAGCCAATTGAAAACCACTGAATAGCTGGTTTTGTTCACAGCAAGAGGATTGCCGTTGCAGTCCAGAATTTCACCGCGGGCAGCTTCCATGGTGACGATTGTCTGGGTGGAGTTATCCGCCTTGGCAAGCCAGGAAGCTCCATTGAGAATCTGCCAGTCATACAGACGGAGCACAT
Organism: uncultured Clostridia bacterium; assembly: GCA_944380875.1. Lineage (GTDB taxonomy): Bacteria > Bacillota > Clostridia > Oscillospirales > Acutalibacteraceae > UMGS1264. The sequence continues at coordinate 26,500 of CALWJA010000065.1, read as the reverse complement.
ACACCCCTAAAATGAGAAGCGGCATTAAAACGAGAAGCAGCATACGGCCTTTCGATTTCTTTTTATCTTCCATGTGAACGGCCTCCTTTGCCGGGGAAAACGCCGGAAATCATCCGGCGAAGGACTAAAAACGAAATTATTCCTTTTCACGGATGAAAAGACCCAAAGCTCGGTTGAAATAATAGAAAACAGGGATGGGAATAGCGGTACATGCCAGCCGGGGCAGATAATGGCGAACAAAAATATATTCTGGAAATTCGCTTCCTGCCATAAGGCACATAACAAACCATTGCAGGAAAAGCACAAGGATACATCCGGCCAAGCCTGTTAATAGCCCTGTGAGGAAGTTGGTATGGATCAGGTTTGTCGCAAGCTCGCTCAAGAAAAAGCAGAGCACAGCCAAAAGAATGGCATGGAAACCCGGAGGATGCCCCATACCGAAATCCGCCAGAACACCGGCCACTATACCAAAGGACATGGCGGGAAGATTGGTTTCAAACAAGGCTATGGAAAGGGCAGCCGGAAGAAGGAGAAAGGCCTTTTCCCCCAGGATGGAAATGGATAAACCGGGTGTTTCCTGCAAAATAAAAAGAATAAAAAGTTCCAGCCCATAGGCAAGCCACCGGAGGATGGAATAACGATTCAAGGCCTGGCCTCCTTTCAAATCAGAATACGGGCAGACAAAAGAGCATCTCCATAAGCTGCCTTTTATCGGGAAGACGAAGAGCTCGAGGAGCTATTGGAAGAAGCGGAAGACGAGCTGTTCGAGGAGGAAGAAGAACCTTCAGAAGAGGAGGCGCTGGATGTGCCGGAGGATTCGGAAGAGGAAGAAGAATCCGAGGAAACGAAAATTCCGGAAGAATCTCCCGCAGAGAGAATTTCACCCTGCCCATCAAATTCCGTAAGCACCATTACGTCCCGAACAGTTGTAACATCCACAAAAGGTTTTACCAAAGCATAGAGAGAAACGTCGTATTCCTCATGTTCTATGGAGGTGATCGTTCCTATTTTGAGATTGGCTGGATATAATCCGCCCAAGCCGCTGGTAACTACAATATCACCCGCTTTGGCTTTTGTTTCAGCGGTCAGGTACTGAAGCTTTATGAGCCCCTGGTCGGAAAGTTTAATATTAGTGGCGATTACGCCGGAATCCCCTGTTACTTTATCGGTGGCTCCCGCATTGGAGCTCGATTCCGTCAGGCCGCCGATTTTTGTATCCGGTGAAAGAATGGTGGTCACTTTAGCCGATATGGAATTAACGGCGGAAACCCATCCCACCACGCCTTCATCTGTCACAACCGGGTCGTTGACGGAAATACCCGAATTGGTGCCCTGATCGATAGTAAAACAGTATAGAGTATTGGGATCCCTGCCGATGACGGAAGCCGCCACAGGCTTAAAATCGGGATTTTCCTGTTTCATGTCCAGATACTTATATAGTTGGGCATTTTCCTTTTTCAGGTCGTAGTAGTCTACCAGCTGGGTTTCCAGTTCGGAAATCCGATCCCGGAGCTGCTGATTTTCAGCCAGAAGATCCTCCTTGGAGGCGGAGGCGTTCTGGGCCGCTACGGCAGCATTGTTGGATACCGACGTGCTTACTCTTTGGGTAGGGATGGAAACGACGCTCAGAGCACTGGCCATTATTCCACCGCTTCCCGAAAAAATGGAAAACCCAAATAAAACAAGGACGGCAAAAAGCAGGATCTTAAATTTTTTTGTGTGCAGTACTTCCTTCATGCTGATCGTTGCTCCTTTCCGGGAAGGCCGGTTTTTCCGCGCAAGGATATGTGCTTTCTGTTCCGGAACGGCCGGAGAATTTGCATGCGGACATAAAACCGGAAAAGCATAAAAATACAAAAATAGGGTGGAAGCATGGCAATTTGACACATGCAGGCTCCACCCTTTTTTTCATAAGGCAGCCGGGCTGCTATTTAACAACAGAACACAGGATTTTTCCGTTCTGCTTTGCCCCAAAGGGATTCACAGCCGGGTAAATCCAGAGGAGGCCTGTTGTGATTATCTTTTGTTTTTATAATAGGATCTGGGGAGGTTTAGCTCAAGGCGTTTACCTGTGCCGTTTACTACGCAATCCAAGGGGCTTTCCGCCACATGGACGGGCATACCCGTTTCCTTCTCCACCAGAAGATCCAAGCCCCGCAGCAGAGCGCCGCCGCCTGTGAGCATGATGCCATGGTCAATAATATCCGCAGAGAGCTCCGGAGGTGTTTTTTCCAGTGTACTCTTGATAGCGTCTACTATGGTGGAAAGGGGATCACTGAGAGCTTCCCGCACTTCTTCCGCAGTAATGGTCACGTTTTTGGGCAGACCGTCTACCAAATTGCGGCCTTTGATTTCCACACTGGCGCCTTCCGTATCCTCGGTTGGATAGGCGGATCCAATGGAAATTTTGATCTGCTCCGCTGTGCGCTCACCGATAAGTAGATTGTATTTTCTCTTTACATAAGAGATGATGGATTCGTCAAATTTGTCTCCCGCTACACGGACGGAAACGGAGGTTACGATATCTCCCAGGGAAATAACGGCAACTTCCGCAGTGCCGCCGCCGATATCTACAACCATGCTTCCGGTAGGATCCCCAACAGGGAGACCTGCGCCGATAGCAGCTGCCATAGGTTCTGCAATCAATTCCACATGGCTGGCGCCTGCCTGGCTGGCTGCATCCTCCACGGCCCGGCGTTCTACTTCCGTAACGCCGGAGGGAATGCATACCACAATACGCGGCTTGGAGAAGGAAGTGGATTTTACCGCTTTCCGAATAAAGTGTTTCAGCATAGTGGCGGTGATATCAAAGTCGGCAATTACACCGTCTTTGAGAGGGCGCACAGCTACAATGGAGCCGGGCGTCCTGCCGATCATATCCTTAGCCTGGGTGCCCACCGCCAAGACGGTGTCGCTGCGGACGTCTACTGCAACCACGGAAGGTTCCCGCATGACAATCCCCTTTCCTTTCATAAATACCAGCGTATTGGCTGTTCCCAGATCGATTCCGATGTCTTTTGAAAACATGTGTGTTTCTACCCCTTTCGCTAGCTGCCTCTCAGACAGCGGGCAAACATTTTGAAAACCAAAAGGCTTCCTTTTTTATTTTAATTTTTTTGAAAACCAGTGTGTGCAGAAGATAATTGCTGAATGTGGCTCCGTGTCCGATACGGCAATGCAGACGGCCGGTTTTCTCCAATCTATAAGAAGAAAGGAAATACAGAGATAAGCCCGCCTTCTCTCGGACACAATACAAAGATATTATACCCTCATTGGCAAATATACACAATGAAAAAATTGTGAACTTACGGGGAAAATTTGAAAATTTTGGATGGAAAGCACTTTTTTACCTCCTATTTCCCCGAGAAAGATAATAAATCCTTCTGTATATAGAACAGTATGGCATCTCCGAAAGAAAATAATCAAAACGTGGCTATAAACAGCACAGAGACTACGATTGCCGGGTCGCCGACAGGATCGCTGCGTCTGGTAGATAATTCCCGGGAGAAGATTTTTTGTATGGAAAATCCGGAAAGAACCGGGCGCAGGAAAGGGGCCGCAACAGCGGCCCCTTTCGGGAAAATTTTCCGGTATTTATCCAGAGGGAAAAAGTCCGGAGAAATGCGTGTTTTCAGAGGAAACAAACTTTAGAAACATTCAGCGGCGGCGTTTGGAAGCCGGCTTCTTTTCTGTGGGATGTTCCGCCAAGGGAGAAGCATGCCAGATATTTTCCGCATACTCCCGGATAGCCCGGTCTGCGGAGAAGCGTCCTGCGTTGGCGATATTCACCAGGCACATTTTCTGCCACTGCTCCTGATTTTTGTAAAGCTCCACGGCGTTTTTACGAGCTTTGGAATACGAATCGAAATCGGCCAGAACCATATAGGGATCCACATTGCGCAGAGAATTTACGATATCCCGGAAATCCACTCCGCCGAAGCCCTTCTGCAGGAATTCAAGTGCTTCCCGCACAACAGGACTGTTTTGGGCGATCAGCTCCGGATGGTAGCACTGCTGTTTCAACTGGTTCACCTGGGGAGTGGTCATGCCGAAGAGGATGATATTATCATCGCCTACGGATTCGTGGATTTCTACATTGGCGCCGTCCAGGGTACCAAGGGTAACCGCGCCGTTTATCATAAATTTCATGTTGCTGGTGCCGCTGGCTTCCGTACCTGCCAGGGAGATCTGCTCGGAGATATCCGCCGAGGGGATCATCAATTCCGCCAGGGACACGGAATAGTTTTCCACATATACAACTTTCATCTTCTTGTTTACAAGAGGATCGTTATTGATGAGATCCCCAAGCTTTACGATGAAGCGGATCATCTGTTTGGCAAAGTAATAACCGGGGGCACTCTTGGCTCCGAAAATATAGGTGTGAGGCGTGAAATCCGCATTGGGATTTTGGCGCAGCCACAGATAGGTGGAAAGAATCTCCAGAGCGTTCAGGTGCTGGCGTTTGTATTCGTGCATGCGTTTAACCTGCATATCGAATACGGAATTGGGATCGATTTCAATTCCGTTCTGTTTTTTCACATATTCCGCCAGCCGTTTCTTATTTTCAAGCTTGATTTCCGAAAGCTGCTTTAATACCGCTTTGTCGTCCTTGAAAGCCATCAGCTTTTTCAATTCGGCAGCATCCCGGATATAGCCGTCCCCGATCAGCGAGGATATAAGGGAGCTCAGCTTCGGGTTGCTCTGGCAAAGCCAGCGGCGGTGGGCAATTCCGTTTGTAACGTTGGTAAACTTTTCGGGCATCTCCGTATAGAAATCATGGAAAACGCTGTCCTTCAGGATATCGCTGTGGAGAGCGGAAACACCGTTTACGGAATGGGAGGCTACCACGGCCAGATTGGCCATTTTTACATAGCCGTCGTTGAGAGGAGCCATACGGCCTACCTTGTAGCCGTCGACGCCTTTTTCATGCATGCTGGCGCAGAAGCGGCGGTTGATTTCCTCCACGATCTGATAAATGCGGGGCAGACGGAGACGGAACATATCCTGCCCCCAGCACTCCAGCGCTTCCGCCATAACAGTATGGTTGGTATACGCAATTGTGCGGGTGACAATATCCCAGGCTTCATCCCAGCCGTAACCGCATTCATCCAGCATAATGCGCATCATTTCCGGCACAGCCAGAACCGGATGGGTGTCGTTCAAATGGATGGCTACCGTATCCGGCAGATTATCCAGAGTGCTGAATTTGAAGAGGTGCCGGCGGATAATATCCTGTATGGTTGCGGATACCAGGAAATACTGCTGGGAAAGACGGAGACTCTTGCCTTCCAGGTGGTTATCTTCCGGATACAGCACTTTTGTAATCACTTCGGCCATGGCGTTCTGCTCCATGGCGCGCATATAGTTGCCGGAGTTAAACATCTTCATGTCAAATTCCGGGGAGCGAGCAGCCCAGATGCGAAGTTTGCTGACGCTGCGCCCATCCAGCCCGGCCACAAACATATCGTAGGGAACGGCCAGCACATTGGTATAGTCCTTATGGCGAACTACGTGATACTGGTTGTTCCAGCTTTCTTCAATATGGCCGTCGAAATGGACTTCCACAGCCTTTTCCGGCACTTCATGGAGCCATACCTTGCCGCCGGGCAGCCAGAAATCCGGCAGCTCGGTCTGCCAGCCGTCCACCAGTTTCTGGCGGAAAATGCCGTATTCATACAGAAGGCTGTATCCGATGGCGGGATACCCCTGGGAGGCCAAACCGTCCAGGAAGCAGGCAGCCAGCCTTCCAAGCCCGCCGTTTCCCAGACCTGCGTCGGGTTCCTGCTCGTAAAGATCGTCCAGATTGATTTCCAGTTCTTTTAAGGCTTCCCGGAAATGTTCTGTAAGGTGCAGGTTAAAAAGGGTGTTTTTCAGGGAACGCCCCATCAAAAATTCCATGCAGAGGTAATAAATCTGCTTTGTGCCCGTATCCTGGGCTTCATGCTTTGTTTCGGTACGCCCGCGGCTCATCATGTCCCCAAGGACAAGGGCAACCGCCTTATAATAATGTTCGTAGGTGGCGTTTTCGGGGCTTACACCGAAGCTGTGATACAGCCGGTCTACGATTTGACTTCGAATTTCTTTAACAGACAGCATATAGTTCATAAGAAAGATCCGTCCTTCTCCATGAATTTTCATCCTATCCTTTGGCCCCGGAAGGGGAGGGAAAGGTGAATGAGAATACAAGTATCGCCTAAACGGAGAAAACGGAGACAAAAAGATTGCAGGGCGCAGAATGTACCCTTCTGAAGCTTTTCTGTCTCCCGCTTCGTTCCATACGGCGTTTGTAAAGGAATATGTTTATTATATACCAAAATACGGGAATATTCAATACGCGGAAACAGAGATTTAAAAAATATGGGAAACTGCCAGAAATCACCGTTCCAATGGGATTTTTCAGAGATTTTACACAAGAAACTAAAAATATTCATTAAAGAAAATATATCGTTATATTTTGTGCAATATACATAAAAATGTTTTTTAATATATGCGTGGATGAAAAATGGATCATTAGAATCTACATTTTTTTGCCTGCTTTCCTAAACAGGATTTAACAGAATTTATATATACGATATAGGGGAAATCTTGAAAAGGGGCTTCCGTAATGAGGAAAAACAGTCTATAATAAAAAGGAATATACAGATGCGGCAATATACACATACATATTTTGCGCCGCAGCCATGTTGTATACTTTTGCCGGCATTTGCGGCATACGCCGAATATATGCCGGCCTAAAGCGCGGGAATGAAGAAAGGGTGACACCATTGAATAAAAATAAAGTACATCTTACAATCTGCGGGATTGAATGTGTAGTCGGTTCCGATGATCCGGAATCCTACGTGCTTTCCGTAGGGGATGAGGTGCAGAAAGCTATGAATGGGGTTATGGCGAAAAACGACAGGGTCTCCACTACCATGGCCGCCGTGATCGCCGCCCTGAGTTTTTGTGATGATGCCCGTAAAGCAAAAGATTCTGCGGACAATCTCCGTTCCCAGATTCGGGACTATCTGGAGGATTCTTCCAAATCCAGGATGGAAGCCGATGAATCCCGCAGGGAAATCGAGCGCCTCCGCCGGGAGATCCAGACCCTCAGAAGCCGCCTTTCCGGCGAAGGGGAGGGAGCGTCTCCCGCTGCCGCGGCACACCCGGCAGAAGCTCCTGTGCAGCAGGCCGCTAAGACGGGAAGCTATTCCCGCCCGGCTGTAAAGAGCAGCGAGTTGCAGGAACAGGAAGGCTTTATGAGCTTTTTCGAAGACCACGGGCAGGAAAAATAAAATTCCTCGAAACGAAGGGACAAAGAAAATGGAACCCTGCCGCAGCATATCCCGGCGGAACGGGTGTGCTGCGGCTTCTTTTCTGCCGGTAAGGAGGAACAGTCGTGAAAAAAGGGAACATACAGCGGGAGGAGTGCGGAACAGCTATGGAGATTCTGGCGCCCGCAGGATCCATGGAGAGCCTGGAGGCTGCCGTGCGCTCGGGAGCGGACGCCGTATACTTGGGCGGCAGCCATTTTTCCGCCAGGGCCAATGCCCGCAATTTTTCAGACGAGGAGCTTCGGCAGGCAGTTCGGTATTGCCATGGCCGGGGGGTAAAGGTGTATCTGGCCCTCAATACCCTTCTTTTGGATAGCGAGCTTCCGGAAGCCATTCGGGCAGCGTCCTTTGCCGCCTCTCTTCCGGTGGACGCCATCCTGGTGCAGGATCTGGGGCTTTTGCGTCTTTTGAAACGCCTTTCACCCTGCCTGCCCCTTCACGCCTCCACCCAGATGAGTATACACACGCCCGGGGGCGCCCGGGCTTTATGGGAAGCGGGATGCTCCAGAGTGGTTCTTTCCCGGGAAATGTCCCTTTCCGAAATGAAAGAGGTTTCCGAGGAAGTACCCATTGAGCTGGAAGCTTTCGTCCATGGGGCCCTTTGCATGTCCGTTTCCGGGCAGTGCTATATGAGTTCTGTTCTGGGGGGCAGAAGCGGCAACAGGGGCCTTTGCGCCCAGCCCTGCCGCCTGCCATTTTCCTGCCCGGGAGGAACGGGGCACGATTTAAGTCTCAAGGATCTTTCCATGATCCGGCGGATGGGGGATCTGTCTCGAGCCGGGATTGTGTGCGCGAAAATTGAAGGCCGCATGAAACGGCCGGAATATGTGGCGGCCGCTGTTTCCGCCTGCCGCCTGGCAGCGGATGGAAAAGCCGTTCCAAAGGAGTTGACGGAAAATTTAGAGGCTGTTTTTTCCCGTTCCGGTTTCACCAGCGGCTATCCGGACGGGAAACGGGGACGGGATATGTTCGGCATCCGCTCCAAGGAGGACGTGGAAGCCGCTTCTTCCCAGGTGTTCGGTGCTCTCCGGGGGCTTTACCGGGAAGAAGCCCAGAGGGTACCTCTGCGGATGGAGGCGTCTTTTTTGCCGGGAGAACCCTCCCGCCTTACAGTAGAAGATGGGGAGGGGCGAAAAGTGACGGTTTCGGGGCAGGTCCCCGAGGCGGCCCGCAACCGTGCCCTTGAGGAAAGCCGCTGCCGAGAACAGCTTTGCAAAACAGGGGGAACTCCTTTCCGGGTGGAATCCTTTTCTCTCCGTTTGGGAGAGGGTCTTTCCCTGCCTCTCTCCTCCTTAAATCATCTCCGCCGGGAGGCGCTGGAAACACTGCTGCAAAAAAGGGAAGAAAGACCCTCTATACCTTTTGCGGGGGAGGAAGAAGCCCAGAAGCTTCTGCAGGTAACTCCCCATAAGGCAAAGGAAGGTTCCCTTCCTCTGCGGGCCCGGTTTCCCTCCGGAAATCTTCCCGGAGAAGCCCGTTCCTGCCAGCTGTGCTACATTCCCTGGGAAACGGAACCGGATACGTGGGATAGGCTGCGGGAAGAAGGATTTATCCTGGGACTTGAGATCCCCAGAGGCCTTTTCGGCATGGAAAAGAAGGCTGTGGAAAAGCTTCGGCTTTGGAAGGAACGAGGATTCTCCCACGTTTGGGCCGGAAATATCGGCGCTTTCCGGATCGCCAAGGATCTAGGGCTTTGCGTCCATGGAGGGTTTTCTCTGAATGCTGTCAACAGCCAGTCTTTGCTGTTTTTGGAAGAATGGGGGCTTGCGGATACGGAGCTGAGCTATGAGCTTACCCTTCCTCAGGCATACCGGCTGGGTGGAGATATTCCCAGAGGCGTGCTGGTATACGGAAGGCTGCCTTTGATGCTCACAAGGAACTGCCCTGCGGCAAACGGACCTTCCGGATGCCTGAACTGTAAAAAAACAGGGAAGACCCCCTGGCTGACGGATAGAAAAGGTATTCGCTTCCCGGTGCAGTGCACGGGAAGCTGTTCGGAAGTATTAAATTTCCTGCCGCTTGAGCTTTCGGACATGCTTGCATCCTTCCGCAGCCTGGATTTCGGCGTTTTGCGGTTTACTACGGAGAGCGAAGAAGAGCAGGCGGCCATCCTGCGCCGGTATCTTGCCGGAGGAGCGCCGGAAGGCGAGTATACCCGGGGACTTTCCCGCCGGGGGTTTGGAACGGGAGAAGGAAAGAAAGGATAGAAGGTACATGCATCAGACAGAGCGTATGGAAGAAAAAGAAAGCTGCAAAAACAAAGGGGAAAAAACCGGGGTCCTTCGTGTAAAGCGTGTCCGCTCGGGGGCGGTTTTGCCCAGCAGGGCTACGGAAGGCTCCGCGGGGATGGATCTTTGCGCCTGCATGCAGGAGCCTATAACCGTAGCTCCCGGCGATTTGGTGAAGGTTCCCACCGGTATAGCGGCGGCGCTGCCGGGGCCCGATCTGGCTATTTTTCTGTTTGCTCGCAGCGGGCTGGGGGTAAAGCATGGAATCTGCCTTTCCAACGGCGTGGGCGTTGTAGACAGCGACTACAGAGGGGAGATCTGCGTAGGGCTCTGCAATGTAGGAAAAGATCCTTACACCATTCAGCCCGGAGAGCGGATTGCCCAGATGGTGGTCATGCCGGTAGCGGTTTTGCCCCTTCTGGAAACGGAGGAACTGGATGAAACCGCCCGTGGAGAAGGGGGCTTTGGTTCCACGGGGAAACTGTAAAAAAGCCCATCTGGGCCGAAAACGCAATGGAAAGGGGCAGAAGCCGGAAGATACCGGCTTGCTTGCCAATATATAAGGGGGATCCGGAAAGTATGAAACGGAATTTGGTAAAAACTCTGCTTTTGATTGTGCTGCTTCTATTGGCAGTGGTGCTGGGCAAGGCGTTGGGGGATGTGTGCGCCAATGTGGCATTTCTGGATTGGCTCTCTCTTTCTGCCTCTTTTGGGCTTGATCCCACCACGCTGGATCTGGCTATCGTGAAATTTACCTTCGGGGCAAAGATCGCTTTGAACACCGCCCAGGCTATCCTTCTTTTAGTCGCTATTCTTATATACAGCCGCATTCATGTGAAAGATTAAAGATCCCGGATTTTCCATTTGGGAAATACAGGCAATGCTATAGGCTGGCTTTTATTCCAAAGGCCATAGAAAATAAGGAAAAGGGGAAAAGAGAATGCTGTATTTGGCTTCATCGTCGCCCAGACGGCGGGAATTGTTGGAAAGGGTCGGGATTCCGTTTACATGTATCCTTTCCCATGGAGATGAGAGCCGCCCGCCGGAGCTTTCTCCCGGGGAACTGGTGCAGGAGCTGGCCAGACGAAAGGCTTTTGCCGCAGAGAAGAATCCCGGCCCGGGAGATATCATCCTGGGTGCTGATACATTGGTGGCGTTGGGAGATCAGGTGTTGGGAAAGCCCTCTTCCCGGGAGGAAGCTTTTACTATGCTTTCCGCTCTTTCCGGCAAAGTGCATACGGTATATACGGGCTGCTGCCTGCGTATGGCGGAGGGGAGCGAGAGCTTCCTAAGCGCCGCAGAGGTGGAATTTTATCCCCTTTCTCCTGAGGAGATACAGGCGTATATTGAAACGGGAGAACCTATGGATAAGGCCGGGGCCTATGGGATCCAGGGGAAAGGTTGTGTTTTGGTAAAAGCCATCCGGGGGGACTATTTTACCATCGTAGGGCTGCCGGTAGCGGAAGTGATACGGCGGGTAAGAAGGCTGGAGGCAGAAGGATTGCCGCCTGTCCATATTTCCCGATGAAAAGAAAAAAGGAGGCAGAATGCTCCGGGTGAGCATTCTGCCTCTTTTTGTTTTGTATTTAAAAGCCGTAATAAAAAAGCGGAAATCTCCCCGAAACCGCAAAAGAGCCAAAAGGTACACTATAAAATAAGGGAGATACACTGGTTCTCTTTTCAGTTTTACTTTATACTTATAATATATAATTTATGAATTATACAATACGTATACTCTAAACAAAACTTTGGATATTTTGGCAAAGATCAGGATTTATTTCCGTATCCATTGCCTTTTCCAGTGTGGTTACCATATGGATTCCCGCCTCCACTGCCGGTTCCCGCACCGCTTCCGCTGCAGTTTCCATAATTTCCATTTCCGTTGCCGTATTGCCCCCCGTTTCCGTTTCCGCCGTTTTCCCCATTACTTTCGGAAGCTTCTTCGCCGGAAAGGCTGCTTTCCAACCGTTTCCTAAGTTCCCTCATGGAAAGCCCCTGCACATCTTCCATGGTAAGCCCAGGATCTGTTTCCAGCAATTGAAGCAAGAGCCGGTATTTTCCAAAGGAAACGCCTAAAGCGTGGGCGGCGGCAATTTCTTTCTGCCCAGCGGAACAATAGATGTAGTTGGGGTCGGCAGTTGTTTCCGCGGAGATACATTCCTGCATGGTCTTGGCGGTCTGTTCTGAACTGCCTGAAACGGTAATTTCTAAAATGTCCCCTGCGTTAAGGCAGGAAACAATCCTTTCATTTTCCAGTATGGTCTGGACAGCATCCGTATATTTCATATTCTTAATTTCCGGCACTTCCTTCGCCAGGCTGGCGCCGTCGCTGTTGTAGCCGTTAATGGCGATTACCCGGTCATACCGGTTGATTTCCAGCTCAATGGAGGGGTTTATATCCAGACTGATGGCAGCCACCGGCGTGGAATAGGAAATATACCCGGCGATTCCCAGCACACATAGAACTAAACAGGCTAAAACAGGGGCAAGACGCCTGGCTCTATGAGATTTTTTCTTAAGGCGGCAGAGCTTTTCCTCTATCGCCCTTTCGGTTTTGAAGCGCAGGGATGGGTCGGCATGGATCGAGCTGAAAGCGGCTTTAATCTTTTCCTGCATCTTCATCGCCTCCAAGCTTTTTTCGAGAATTTTTCTTCCCCGATCCAAATCTGTTTCAGTTGTTTCCCTTGCTGTTTCTTCTGCCTTGCCTCTCCTGCATTCTGGTGCCATCCTGGGGGCGCTCGCCGCCATAGGGGCATAGATCGCAGACGCCGTCTCCGTCCTCATCGGAAAAGCTGGGGCAGGAGCCAGTTTTATATGCAATGCCGGAACTGGAATTGGCGTTTTGCAAACCGTCTTCGTTTGCTGTGAACGCTCCGAAAGCGCCGGCTGCCGGCAAAGAAAACGTTAAAATTCCGGCAAAAATACAGGACAATATTTTTTGAATCATATGCATTCCTCCATACTTTTATTGCAGCACTGCCTTTTCTGCCTATAAAACGAATGGAAACAGAAGATCCTTTCATCCATCCTAAAAAATTTTTATGCAGGCAGTTACATTTCCAAATGCTTCCGGTAAAGAGGAATCCCAGGGTATACTTTTCAGATGAGAGCCAGGGTTTTCAGAAGAAAGAGCCATCCTGTTAGGGTAAAGGCGCTGAAAAGAGTGGTAATCATAATGACGCTGGAAGTCAGGGTTCCTTCGTAGCCCATGTTTTTTGCCATAATAAAGCAGCTTACGGTGGTGGAGGACCCCAGCATTACCAGGATAGCTATAAGAGCCTCCTGCCGGAATCCGAAGAAAACGGCCAGGGGCAAAAACACGGCGCAGAATACGATAAGCTTTAGGGCACTGGAGCAGAGGGCGGGCCGGATATTGGAAAAAGCTTTTCTGTAATCAAAACTGGCCCCCATGGCCATCAGCCCCAGAGGAGTGGCCAGGCATCCCAGGTTTTGGACGGTTTTATCCAAAATCACAGGTTTTGGAATCTGCAGAACCGACCAGGCCATGCCTGCCAGAATACCCAGAATGATGGGATTTGTAAGAATGCCTTTCAGGGTGGAAAGAAGGAGGTCTTTGCTGAGCTTTCCTCGGTTGGGCCTGAAAAAGCTCAGGGTGACCACAGCCATTACATTATAAAGGGGCACAGTGGCAATAATCATCAGAGGGGCCATGCCCGCGTATCCATAGATGTTCTGAATGAACGCAATCCCTAAAATGGCGGCCGAGCTGCGGTAGGAGGCCTGAATGAATTCTCCCTGTTGCGCCTTGTTTTTTAGAAGAAAAGAAAGCCCCATAGCCGCGAAAATGCAGACCAAGGTCACAACAAAGCAGAACAGGGCGAATTTCCCATCCCAAACATCGTAAAAATCTGCAGAACTGATGTCCTGGAAAAGAAGGGCAGGCAAGGCCACTGTAAATACAAATTTATTCAGCACGGAAACAAAACCGTCGCTGAATAGCCCCAGCTTTTTCAGCGCAAGACCGATAAGCATGGTAAAAAAGATAGGCATTGTGGCATTGAGACTGAAAATAAGGTTATCCATAGAAAAAGCCTCCAAACAATAAATTACCCTAAAGCTATAGTAGTAGATTTCCATCCCCAAAAATTACGGTATTGCAGCGAATAATTAAGGGTTCCCGTGGGCCGCACACTTTTGCAGGCCCAATTGTTCCAAATGCAGCAAACAGCTTTTTCTTTCCACGCCCCCGGCATAGCCGGTGAGCCGGCCGCCGGTTCCGGTCACTCTGTGGCATGGGATGATAATGGAAATCGGGTTATGAGCCACCGCACCGCCTACAGCCCTTGCATACATACTTTTATGCTCGCTTTCGGGAAAAAGCAGGGCGGCAATCTGCCCGTAGGTCATGGTTTCCCCATAGGGAATCTGCCGCAGGACCTCCCATACCTTCTGCCGGAAAGGGGATCCCAAAAGACAAATTTCCGGAGTAAAGGCGGGAGGAATTCCCTGAAAATATAGATCGAGCCATTCCCGTGTCTTTCGAAAAACAGGAAGATCCTGTTTGGAAGGTTCTCCCAAAAGGGTGCTTCCAAAATATTTCTGACCGTTAAACCAAAGGCCTGTAAGTTTTTCCCCGTCCCCTGCCAAGGTGATTGTGCCCAAAGGAGAATCGTATTGGTTTATGTATTGCAAAATGCCCACTCCCGATTTTCTGTTTTCCTCGTCCCTTTTCAAAAGGACATATATGTATCATACAGCATGTATCCGGCGGGTTCAATGGCTTTTACCGGGGAGCGCAAATAAGGGGAAAGGCCAACTGGCCTTTCCCCTTATGAAACTATCCTTGTGTAGATGGGGCAGAAACGCCCTTTCGGCCCTTTTTGCTCTTAAGAGACTTTAAAAAATTTTTCAGCGCTTTAAAACCCCGATTCCCAAAAGCCCCGGGCCGGTATGCACAACAAGAGCAGGGCTGATCTGCCCTTCGGCCAGGACGCGCCCGAGAGGAACCATTTTTTCCAGCGGGGCGCGGAGAGCGTGAGCTTCTTCCGGGGCGGCCCCATTCATAACGGCCAGGCCGCAGGGATCCGTATTCCCTGCAAAGGCTGCCGCCATTTTGAGAAGCCTGTCGATAGACTGTTTTCTTCCCAGGGTTTTGCCCGCAATATAGTAAACCCCATCTTCGTTACAGGAAATAATAGGCTTCAGTTTCAGAGCCGTTCCCATAACGGCGGCAACCAGACCCAGCCTTCCCCCTTTGCGGAGGTATTCCAAGGTATCTACACAGAAAAACACTTTGGAATTCTTGATCTGTTTCGGCAGCTCGTCCAGAAGGGCGGACCAGCTCATCCCCTGTTCCAGCCAACGGGCGGCTAAAAGGGCCAGCATGCCGCTGCCGATGGAAATGTTTTTTGTATCCAGCACAAAGGTTTCCATTCCCTCATATTCCCCACAGACAGTGCGGATCAGAGAATAGGTTCCCGACAGGCCGGAGGATATGCATACAACCAAAGCTTTTTCATAGCCGTCCGCTTTTGCCTGATCCAATGCATGCAGGATGGTTTCCCCATCGGGAAGGGAGGTTTTCGGCGTTTCCGGGAAACGGCTGTAAACCTGCTGGGCCGTAATGGTTACCTGGTCCAGATATTCCCCCTCTGGATATAGAATTTTCAGGGGAAGTACACGGATATCATGCTGTTCCCTTAGGTTCTGCGGAACATCACATCCGGAATCGACAAGAATAGCAACTTTTTCTCGGTTCATATTGATTCTCCATTTTCTATAAAGATCTTAACGCCTGCAAAAAGAGAGGCTTGCTTGGGTTACCCAAAGAAGGGAATTTGCTTAATTTAGCAGGTTTATTCTTTAACATCAAATAATTTGGATTTAAAAACTAAATCATCTAATTCCAATTACGATTATACGGCCAATCCCAAAGGCAGTCAAGACGAAACCTGGGGAAAAGGGGAAACAGCATTATCTTGTGCCGTTTTTATCCATTTTTTCATAGAAAATGCAATTCTAGGGGATGAAAAATAAAATCAGCCCCGGCCGCAATAAGATAGCCGGGGCTGAGCAGAAAGATTGCCGAAAATATTATGCCTGCTTGATACGTTCCCGTATGAAATCACGGAAAGAATCAGCGTCTGTATTGGTAAACCCTTCCTTGGAGACAAAATAGGCAGTTTGTTCGCCGAAATACAGGAAGAAATACTCTTTGTTTTCTCCCAAATAGATAATTTGGAAGTAAGGATGCAAAGCGGAAGACTGCATTCCGGTTATACGGAAATCTTTTTTATGGAAATAATATTCGTTGTATTTATTCTGCGAACTTTTTAGCAGAGCCATCTGCGCTTTTTTCAGTTTATTAGGCATCATGCATTCCCATCCAAGGATAATGACTCCCAGGGCTGCCATTAAGACACGCATGACCACGTCCATATTGGAAAAAGCGGCAAACAGAATAAACACAAGAGCTACAACTGTGTAGATGATAAGGGTAGGCATTTTGCGGCGGCCAAAATGATAAGAGACAAAACTCCGCACGGCGGCTTCGGAATATTCCGTCTTATTGCTGCAGATCGTCTCCGGTTCGGGAAGCGTGCGTCCTTCTTCTGCGGCTTTTTCCTGTTTTTCCTGCTCCTCAAAACGGTATTGCGCCAGTTTATCCGCCAAAAGCCGACGGTTACGCTCCGCTTTCTTGCGGGAGGCACGGGAAACAATCAATGCAACCACAACGCCAACCATCAGGATGAGGGAACCAAAGACGGTAAAATAATCCTGCGGGGTAAGCTGAGTGGAAAGCTGGGCGGCTTCCGATTTATCTATGAGTTTGGTGATCTCTATGGTATCTACAATCTGTTTTATGAGGGCTTCCTGGTCGGGGGAAATTTTTGCATCCAGCACCACAGCATCCACTGTGAGCGTATAACCGTTTATGATGGTCGCATAACAGATTTCCGAGATAGAATGGTTATAGGCTTCGCTTTTTTCCGCCTCTATCCGAGTGACAAAAAAGCGGGTCTCAGGATGATCGTAATTTTCCACCTGCATGCTCAGGTTGTTTTCTTCCTGATAGGCGGCATCCGGTTCCATTTTTTTCAGGAATTCTTCATATTCTTCTTCCGTCATATCCTGAAGATTATAATAGGATTGGGTTTCTTCCGTTTCCTTTTTATAGAAGCCGATCTCAAGGGTAGCATCCTCGGAGATTGCATCCAACAACAGGTTATATTTGGAAAACTTTTCGGAAAATTCATTCAGATCCGTAATTCCTGCCTTGGAAATATCAGGATCGCTCAGGCTGAATTGATCCTTTTGAAAGACATACATAGAATCCGGTATGGTAACCTTTATGTTCAGTTCCGGAATAGTATATTCCGTACTTTCTTCCGCTGCTGCAGAAGCGGCGTTTGTAGCAGAACTTTCTTCCTGGGTTTCTCCCGCAGCAAAAACGGGAAGAGCTGAGGAAACCAAAAGAAGGAAGGCTGCACAGAGGGAAGCAAATCGTTTCATAGGTAAACATCCTGTCTTTTTATAATTTTATCTGCGGCAGCTAAAATTTACAAAGTTTATTTTTAGCAGCCGGCCTGGAATGTTAAGCAATCCCAGATTCTTTTATTATACTGCAAAAGAAGGGCGTTGGCCATAAAAATTTTATGAAAATTTCCTTCTCTTGCAGGTTTAGCACTATCTGTGTTACAATCTACAGCATACAGACTGGATAGACCAGGATACCTATTTACATAAACAGGTCCCCCGGAGCGGCCAAAAACGCATCGGGAAAAGTATCGGGCATATCCCGGCAGCCCCAGCTGCCGGTTTACGGAAAAGAGGAATGTGTATGGAACCGTATATGGATCCCCGCTTTTCAAAGAAAGAAACGGGGCAGATGCAGCAGAATGGATTTTACCGGGATACGGTTTGCGATCCGGAAATAAAGAAACAGGAAAACTGGGAAAAGGAGGATTTTTCGGCGCCGTCTTCCTTTTCTGGCCCGTTCCACCAAGGGGGGCATAATCCCGAGGAAAGTACCCGACGTGATTTCGTCAGTACCCCTATGTTGCATTGGGGCGTTTTTCCTCCGGAACCGGAAAAACAACAGTATGCTCCAGGGATGGGCGGGTATACGCCTATGCCTTCCGATCCCAAAACGGCGCGGCGGAAATGGGAAGGTAAGCTTTTGCGGCGTGCCTCCAACCGGGTGTGTTGGACTCTCCTAGCCGCAGCGCTTCTTATGAGCACTACTATGGAGATACTGGCGCAGCTTCTTCATGCTTTTGGTATAGTGGGGAATACAGGCTCTTCGGCGTTTTTTCTCCCTATGGAGTTTTTCTTCCTTGCAGAGAGCCTTGCCTATCTGATAGGGCTTGCGCTGCCGCCGTATCTGCTGCTGAAACTTCATGGCATCCGCCTGCAGGAAGCTGTTCTGACGGAAAAGACGCCGGTTTCAACGGTCATCCTGGGGATTTGTTTTGGGGCGTTTATTTGCACACTGGCGAATTTTCCGGCCGAATGGGTCATACAGTGGCAGCAGTCCATGGGATATAGCGGGGTAATCCCTTCCTATGAGGTTACAGGGGAACCAGCGGTACAGGCGCTGTATTTCTTTTCTGTGGCTATACTGCCGCCTTTGGTGGAAGAATTCTTTTTTAGGGGCGTTATACTGCGGATGTTCCGCCGGTTTGGAGACGGATTTGCGGTTGTAGCCTCTGCGGTGTTGTTTGCTCTCTTCCATGGGAATATGGCGCAGTCCCTCTTTGCGTTGATTTGCGGGTTAGTATTGGGATTCCTGATGGTAAAGACCAACAATATATGGGTGCCCATAGGGGTGCACTTCGTAAATAATGGTATTTCCTGCGTGTGGAGCATGCTGGCGGTTACTGCGGGGACTTCGGTAGCCAATGCTTTTTCCAGTTGGGCGACCATTGCCATTTTAGTATTGGGTCTTTTCTCTTTGATCCTGCTCATTTTTAAGAAAAGAAGGTTTTTCTCCCTTCCAAAAACAGAACATATTTTTGTTCCGGGAACCCGGGCGCTTAATTTCCTCTTAAATCCCGGCTGCATAACCTTTTTAGTATATACGGCTTTCAGTTTTCTCGCCGTCATGCTCTTGTATTGAGATGATGGGCGAAAAGGGAGAAAATAGACGGCGTTTTGTTTTTTCGGACATACTTTTCATGGTGAGGGAAGGGGAAAGAAACCGGTGGAAAAAGAAGACGAAAAAATGAAAAACTATACTGCCGATGAGAACTTTATGCGGGAAGCCCTTTCTCTGGCCCGGGAAGCCGCAGAAGAAGGGGAAGTCCCTGTTGGAGCCGTAGTAGTTTACAATGGAAATATAATTTCCAGGGGAAGAAACCGCCGGGAAGTAGGCAAAAACGCTCTGGCCCACGCCGAGCTGGAGGCGATCAGCGGAGCCTGCCAGGCTTTGGGCGGATGGCGGCTTTGGCAGTGCACATTATACGTAACGCTGGAACCCTGCCCCATGTGTGCAGGGGCGGTGATTAATGCCAGGCTTCCCAGAATTGTATACGGCGCGTCCGATCCAAAGGCCGGCTCCTGCGGCTCCCTGGTGGATTTGTTTTCTATTCCGTATAACCACAGGCCCCAAGTTACCAGAGGGGTTTTGGAGGAAGAATGCGCCGGCATTTTAAAAGAATTTTTTGCCCGCCTGCGGGAACGGCGCCGGCAATGAATGCTGCCTTTGCATGGAAAGTGCAGGTCAGCGGTTGAACAGAATAATTAAAGCGAAACAAGGGGTTCCCTGCCAGGCAGGGAACCCCTTGTTTTATCTCAAAGTATTTTCTGTTTTACAGCCCTTGTTTTCTATCCTTTTCTGTTTCTTTCAAATATTGCTGAGCTCCGCCTACCAGATGTTCCAACCCTTTTGCAAGAGTTTCTTCTGAAAGGGTCATACCGGTGTCGATCCAGTAACGCAGAAGGCCGATGCATCCGGAGGAAATAAAGGAATAAAAAAGATCCAATTGTTCCCGGGAGGCGTTTGGATACATGTTTCCATATACGGCGATACAGGATTCCCGGCCCGTTTGAAAGAGCTTTTCCACGAAGCTCCTATCTCCATAATCGCTGAGAAGAACCACACATATATCGGAGTTGTTGCGGAAAAACTGGAGAATAGAAGCATAAACGGAAACAGGGGAGCTTTCCGGGTTGCGGGAAGTAAATTCTTCCAGCGCTTGGGAAAGTTCTTCCGAAACTTCCCTCTCTATCTGCTCCATAAGGGCGAAAATATCCGTATAATGGGAGTAAAAAGTCCCCCGATTAACACCGGCCTTTTGGCAAAGCTCTTTTACAGTGATCCCCTGCAAAGGTTTCTGACGTAAAAGCTCCGTCAGAGCCTGGCGAAAAAGGCGGCGGGTCATTACAATTCGGTGATCCAATTTTTTGGGAGAAGAGTTGGGAGAAGTTTTTGTTTCCGGTTTTTGAATTGGCTTTTCGGAAGAGGATAGAACGGGAAAAATATTCAACGGAATCATTAGATCCTGTCTCCTTTCTAACAAAAATAACCGCATATGTGTGTATACCTGTATTTTCCCAAAATCTGATGATTGCAGCAGTAGATTCAATTTACTATAATTATAATACAGAGTGTATAGTTAATCAACATTATGTATAATATATGAACCCCAAATGAAGAAATTGTGACTTGGCAATCTGTTCGTGAAAAATATACTGGATGATCCTTTTTTCCTTGGTATACAGGCTGCCGGATTTGTGCATACATGTTTGGGTATGGAATACAAATGGAAAACACAAAACCTGTGCGGTATACTCTCTGCAGTTTTAAAACGAAAAGAGGTTTTTGGCATGAATATGGATAAAAAGGTGTATCCGGCTAAAAATGGAACCGTCTGCGAGAATCCGAAAGAAAGATTGACGGATGGGGAAAGCCTCCAAAAGAGCACCCATTCCTCCAGGGTAAGGAGAAGGATATATGCGGTTACGGGCGCTTTCGGACATTTGGGGAATACAGTAGTCCGCGCACTTCTGAAACAGGGCGAAAAAGTACGGGCTTTGGCACTGCCCGGAGATACCTGCCCTTCCTTGGAAAACCGCGATCCCGGGAAACTGGAAATTTTCCGCGGGGATGTGCGGGATCCGGAAGCAATGCGTGCCTTCTTTCGAAAAGAGGAGGGGGACGAGCTGTTTGCCCTCCATGGGGCGGGGATCGTGACTATTTCATCGAAAGTAGATCCTTCGGTATATGATGTGAATGTAAACGGGACTATGAATGTTGTCCGCGCTGCTTTGGAGCAGAAGGTGGATTCATTCCTGTATGCGAGTTCCGTCCACGCCTTACCGGTTCAGAAAGATCTGCGGGTAATTGAGGAACTCTCAGAACCGGAAAATTTTTGCCCCGATCTGGTGGAGGGAGGATATGCCAAAACGAAAGCCGCAGCTACCAGAATTGTCCTAGAATCCGTGAGAGAAGGGCTTCCGGCCAAGGTCGTGCATCCCTCCGGAATTATCGGCCCCTGGGATCGGAGCGGCGGCAATCATCTTATGGAAATGATCCTTTCCTATTTAGAGGGGAGGCTCCCTGCCTGTGTCCGGGGAGGATATGATTTTGTAGATGTGCGGGATGTGGCAGAGGGGTGCATTTCCGCTTTAGAGAACGGACGCACGGGAGAGTGCTACATCCTCTCTAACCGGCATTACGAAATGAAAGAAATTATCCGAATGCTGGCGCAAATCAGTGGGAAAAAGCGGATATGCCCGGCGCTTCCCATAAAGGTTGCCGCTATGGGGGTGCCCTTCTGTGAATGGAATGCAAAACGCAGAAACCGCCGTCCTCTTTTTACGGGATATTCTTTGCGTGTGCTCAAAAGCAACGATAAATTTTCCCACGAAAAAGCCGGCCGTGAACTGGGATACCATCCCAGAGATTTGTATGATACTCTTGAAGATACGGTGAAATGGATGGCAGCTTCCGGCAAATGGAAGAAAGCCCAAAACCAGGTTACAGCCTGAGAGTAAAAATCAAAGTATTAAATATCGGAAAATTTTTTATATCTATTGAAAATAACCTTTATACGTGGCATACTTTTTTATAGTATCAGCAAAAAGTGTAGACTGATGCCTAAGATATACGGAAAGGAAGAGTGCAATGGCAAGGACGATTTTGGATATTCCCTTAAGAGGAGATCCGGCGGCTGCGGATTCGGTGGTAAAAACGATTTTAATTAATGACGGGTATCAGGACGTTCCCTATAATGCGGAAATTGTCTGGAAAAAGGGAACGGGAATGATGACCGCCATGCACTACATCAAAGTGGAGTATATGGGAAATGTGCTTCGCCTTTCCGGATGGGTGCAGATCGGAGTAGGAGCCTTAGGCGGAAAAGAGCGCGATCTTTCCGGTTTTACGGCAACGGTGCCGAAAAAATCCGTTAAAAAGACTATGGAGAAGATTCAGGCAGCTGTAGCGGGAATGTAATTTTCATTCTTTGTAGTCTTCCTGTGAAATGTATTATAACATAAAAGGCTCGTCTTCCGAAAGGAAGACGGGCCTTTTCAATAGCTTCTGAGGATGGCCTGCGCCGCAAAATGGGAGGGCCTTTCTGTTGTAGGAATGCATACAGAGAGACTAATGGATACTTGCATTAAGCGAGATATTCCAGGGATCCATCCTCATGGCGTATAAACCGGGAGAAAAATTCGTCGTAGATCATAAAGGCCAATTCTGGGGAATAGGTATGGGGCCAATTTTTTACGCCCGTGAACCGGACAAGGGGAACACCCGCCTCATTGTTGAAAAGAGAGTGCATGTAAATGCCGGTTTCGTAATAGCGGCGGTTCTCATAGGCGATTTTATTATGCTCACAAAGCAAGCGAATTGTGGATACATTCACGTTTCCTTCTTCCAATTCACATCCTTTGCCGTCATATTCACCGATGGTATACCATACATTCCGAAGAATGCCGTCGTCCGGTTCCGGCTGCATGTTTCCGTGTATGTTTTCCATAAATCCAACAGGGGCGAAACCGGCGAAGACTTCCGGCATATACCGCATAAGCCTTTGGGTCATCATGGCTCCGTTGGAATGGCCCGTCACATAGATCCGTTCCTTATCTATAGGGTAGGATTCGGTGGTCCTTTTAATAAGCTCTCGGAAATAGGCGAGCTCGTCGGGGCCTTCCGGATCGGGAGAGCCGGGGAAGCCGCCTGCATTCCATTCAGGAGTTGCAATATGATCCCCCATTGGGCTTTTTACGCTCCGAGTGAAAGGATAAGCGCTGGGATATACCACAAAAGCCCCTCTTTCTTCACCCACCCAATGCCAATCGGAGTTATTGGCGAAAAATTCTCCTGAGCAGGTAAAACCGTGAATCGCTATGATAAGAGGATATTTTTCCTTTGCCCCTCGTTTATAGGCCCCCGGCTCATAGGTAAGCCAATACCGTTTCAGGCCGCCGATAAGGGCATCCGTTCTTTTGAGGCCGTCTTTATCCGCATACACGGTTTTCCGGATATAGCCGTTCCCTTCTCCGCCCCAGCGCTTATAGCCTTCCATAAAGGCAATCATGGCCTGAGCGGTATCTGCTACACCCAGGGAGTTAGCTGTATCCTCTGATCCGTGCCATACCTCTGTGCAAACGGTGTCGTTCCGATAGCTGTCTCCCGGCCGGGGCTGCTGGCGGTAAACTTTACCAAAGGAGTTGAAAAGCCCTTCCTCGAAAGTGTTGCTGGCCTCTTTAAAATACCGTACGGTATTGGATTCGTTGTTATCAAAAATAAAGGCGGGAAGGGGAAGCTCCCGGCGCTTTTTGGCAGGGTCGCAGTCTGAAGGGCCGTTGCCCAGCAGATCCAGAAGTTCCTGGGGCAGGCTGGAATCCCCTTTTGCGGACCATGCGGCCAAAATGGACGTATGGGTGACGGCAAAGAGGGAAGCGACCCAGGCGGCGTCCTCAAAGCCCATGCAATATATTGCCGGATAGTTGCTTTGGAAATACCGGTTAGACTGCATGATTTCCAGAGCCCTTACGGCTGTATCCAGCTCGTATCCCGGCTCTTCACGCTGCCATCCCTGGGGCGCTCCCAGGAAAAAGCCTGTCATACAGTATTTTTCCAGGATGTTTTCAAAGTTTCCTTCCTGGAAGAATTCTTCCGGCTCCCTGCCGCCGGGAATCAGCACCAAAACCATATTCCAGGCGGATTTCTCTGTTTTGGGGATGTAGAGAAGGGCGGGCCGCTCCAGGCCTTTTTCGTCCCGGAAAGAAACGGAAATTTTGCCGAGATATGTATTCGTATAGGGATCCTCCGGATTTACCCGAGGAAAATCCGGAGGATTGCTGTCGGGCTTTCGGGGAGTGGACGTGGGTGTTTTCCGAGTGCGGTTGAAATACGGATCCAGCTGAGGATGCGTATATGGGCTGCGGTCTGCCATACGAAACTTCCTTTCTTGCTGTAATTTTATGAAAACAGGGGAATACTCCCTGTTTCTATCCGCTTATTGATAGTTTGCGTAGGTATCCTGCATGAAAACATCGGCATGTTTTACCCAGGAATCAAAATCTGGCCGGCCTTTCCCGTCGATAATGGACATGCCTGCAAAACCATGGGGATGACCTGCGTAAGTATGGATTTCCAGACGGGTACCTAGCTGAAAATGGTCCATCAGCACGGTATTAAGGTTTATAATGCCCTGTTTGTCTTCTAGACCGGTAGCGTAAAAGGTAGGAGGATACTGCATACGGCTGTGGTCCACAGGCGTGCCCGCATGGCGTGCGCCATATATGCAGAGGAACACATCCTGGCAGCCCGGGAGAGCATCCAGCTCATCGGGAACATATTCCGGGAAATGATCGGTCATTTTTTGGTCGCCGGAAAAATAGAGCACACAATTTTCCCCGGCGATACCACCGTTGGACATGCCCATTACCGCAATGTGGCGGGGGTCAATCCTGTATTCTTTCGCCCGGGAACGGATGATGCGCACACATCTTGCCACATCTGCGCCGGATTCCACGGCGCTCCACGGGCAGGCGTTGGGGCGGCTGTTGAGTAGGAAGCATTGATAGCCCAAAGCCTGAAAATCCAGACAGATCTGGTAACTTTCATGGAGATTATTGGGGCCCTGCTGGGCGCCTGCAATCGTGATGACCGCTCCTTTGGGCGTTACATTTTCGGGAAGAAGCACCTCTAGGAAATAGGGCGCAAAATCGGGACCTCTGAGCCATTTGTATCCGGGATTTTCCGTATAGGGGGTATGGGACGGAATTTTTCCTTCCGGCCACAGATAATTGCGTTTGAATCCGTTTTCCAGAGGCTGTATGGAATCCCGGAAAAGCTCAAACACCCGAATGCGATCTTCCATCTCTTTTTCTGCCTTACTGGCAAAGACTTTTTCCTGCAGCAAAAACAGGACGCGGAGATCGTCTACGGAATAAAGGGTAGCGTCGCTGAAATACGGGTTTGCTTTATAAAGGGGAAGCGCCATCGCTTTTTCTATTTTTTCTCTGGTGAGAGGTTCTGCCATTGTGAATGCTCCTTTCAAATACATGCGGTATTGATATACGGTATCTTTATACAGCTTTTAAACCGGATCGTTTTCAATGGGGGAGTAGTAATAGCCTGTTTCAAGAAGGTTTTCATAAAAACGGACCGCATCATCGGCAGCGTCTTCCCAGACGCTCAGATCATGGCCGAAGCCGGAATAAATCACCAGTTTGCAGTTTTCCAGACATTTGGCGCTGCGCAGCATCAGATCCGGCCGGGAGATGGTATCTTCCATCCCACCCAGGATCAAGACGGGAATTTTGATGGTTTTCAGCGCCTTTTGCACATTGGCTTCCGTCTCCAGAGCTCGCAGAGGACGGCCGTAGTCTATGGCTTTGGTTTCGGGAGATTCATAGATTTCTGCATAATCCTTTTCTTCTCGAAGGGCTGCCTGGGCTTTATCCTCTTTCTCCCAGCGTTCCTGGATCCGCGGATCCTTTGTGGGATACCGGAAACAGTGGGGCTGGGTTTCTTTTCCCTGCATAGCTAATGTGCGAAGGGAAACTTTTCCTTCGTCTATATTATGAGGGCCGGGAACAACGGCAAAAAAGCAAATAAGCCGTTCCGGATGCGCCAAAGCCACATGCCATCCTGTCCCTGCTCCGTGGGAAGCGCCGGAATACACAAATTTTTCTATACCCATTTTATCCGCAAAGGCTATGACGTCTTTTGCAAATATATCATACCAGTGGTCCCCATAGTCATCCGTAATATGGGTAGAACGGCCGAAACCGCGATTTGTAAGCAGGAATACATGGAATCCCCGTTTGGCCAGCTCCCTTTCCAGGGAATATTTCCCGTGGCTGACCTGGGAACAGATCACGTATCGGTCCCCTTCTCCTAATTCTTCATAAAAAATGGAGATATTTTTTTCTACTTCGATGGAGGGCATCTATACACATCTCCTTCTTGGCTTAGATATCTAATTTATATATTGACTGTTTTTATTTGTCCTGTCAATAGAAAATAGTGAAATTTATAGCATAAAAACTTGTGTATATTGCATATATAGAAAACGGAAGCTTTACGCCGGGCAAAGCTTCCGTTTTCTGTTTGTATGTTGCCGGTTACAAAATGAACCCTTTGCGAAGACGTTTTTATTTTCTAAAAAGCATCTTGGCAAATTCTCTGGCGCTGTAACGCCATACGGCCCATTCGTGATAGCCGGGGGTCACATAGGAGGTGATATGGAATCCTTCGTCCCGGAGTTTGGCAAGAAGAGGACCATTGGAAGCTTTCATGTCTTCCTGATCGCCCCAGGAGACGAAACACACATCAAAAAGATCATTGAAGGCTTTGGGATCGGAAAGAAGCTCCGTATAATCATCCTCGTAATTCTTCACGATAAAGTTGGAACTGAAGAGACCCACAGAGGCAAAAAATTCGGGATACTGGAATACGGTGCTTTGGCTCTGGAAGCCGCCCATGGAAAGGCCCGACATGGCTCTGGCTCTGCGGTCCGCAATGGTGCGGTATTT
>CALWJA010000064.1 GCA_944380875.1 uncultured Clostridia bacterium | reverse complement strand
CCGTTGAAATCCCTTTCCGATATGCTGAAAGGTAAGCAGGGACGTTTCCGTCAGAACCTTTTGGGTAAGCGTGTTGACTATTCCGGCCGTTCCGTTATCGTTGTAGGCCCTGAGCTGAAGATGTATCAGTGCGGTCTGCCCAAAGAGATGGCTCTGGAGCTCTTTAAGCCCTTCGTAATGAAGAGACTGGTAGAAACCGGGGTGGCCGGTAACATCAAAGCTGCCAGGAAGGCTGTGGAGCGTACGAAACCTGAGGTTTGGGATGCCCTTGAAATCGTCATCAAAAATCATCCGGTTCTCTTGAACCGTGCGCCTACACTGCACAGACTGGGCATTCAGGCTTTTGAACCTGTTCTCGTAGAAGGCCGTGCCCTGAAATTGCATCCTTTGGCCTGTACAGCTTTTAACGCCGACTTTGACGGCGACCAGATGGCTGTTCATGTGCCTCTTTCTGCTGAAGCGCAGGCTGAAGCTCGCTTCCTGATGCTGGCGGCTGGAAACCTTTTGAAACCTTCTGACGGCCGTCCTGTTACGGTACCTACCCAGGATATGGTTCTGGGCTCCTATTATCTGACTCTTGCAAAAGATGGGGAACCCGGCGAAGGAAAGGTCTTCCGCAGCTTCGATGAAGCTATTATGGCTTATGACGCAAAGGTTGTAGGCCTGCACGCCAAAATTAAAGTGCGCCGTACTTTGACAATTGACGGCCGGCAGGTAAGCCGGTTGGTGGATACGACTGTGGGCAGAATGATCTTTAACCAGCCCATACCGCAGGATCTTGGTTTTGTAGATCGTACGGATCCTGAGCAGATGTTCAATTTTGAGGTTGATTTCCTGGTTGGTAAGAGTAAACTGGGTAAAATTATTGATAAATGCATCAAGATCCATGGCACAGCCAAAACGGCTGATGTTTTGGATGACATTAAGTCCCAGGGTTACAGATACTCTACTCGCAGTGCTATTACTGTTGCAGTTTGCGATGCTACCATTCCTGCTGAAAAGAAGGAATTGATTGCGCAGGCTGAGGCCCGGATCGATCAGGTCACTGAGCTCTTCAAAAACGGTTTGCTCTCTGAGAGTGAAAGAAAAGACGCTGTTCTTAAGACTTGGGAAAAGACAACCAACGATGTTACCGAGGCGCTGCAAAAGGGTCTTGACAAATATAACCCAATATATATGATGGCGGATTCCGGAGCCCGTGGTTCTATGAGCCAGATTCGTCAGTTGGCCGGTATGCGCGGACTGATTGCAAATACCTCCGGTACGGTTATTGAAATTCCCATTCGTGCTAACTATCGTGAAGGCTTGAACATTTTGGAATACTTCATTTCTTCCCGTGGCGCCAGAAAAGGTTTGGCTGATACGGCTCTGCGTACAGCTGACTCCGGTTATCTGACCCGTCGTCTGGTTGACGTTTCCCAGGATGTTATTATCCGCGAAGACGACTGCGGAGCTACAGACGGTCTGGAAGTCTTCGATATCTGCGAAGGTAAGGAGTCTATTGAATCCTTGCACGAACGTCTGATTGGCCGTTATCTGGTGGAAGACTTTGTGGACGAAGCTACCGGAGAAGTGCTCGTTTCCAAGGATAAGATGATGGATGACAACGATGCAGATATTATTGTGAGCCGCGGCACCAAGCGCATTAAGATTCGTTCCATTCTCCATTGTACTGCCCGGCATGGCGTCTGCAAAAAGTGTTATGGTGCTAACCTGGCCAATGGTCAGCCTGTTACTGTGGGTGAGGCTGTTGGTATTATCGCCGCACAGTCTATCGGTGAGCCTGGTACACAGCTGACAATGCGTACTTTCCATACCGGCGGTGTTGCTAGTGCGGAAGATATCACACAGGGTCTGCCTCGTGTTGAGGAACTTTTTGAAGGCCGCAAGCCGAAGCATTTGGCTATTATCAGTGAAATTCCCGGAACGGTTTCTTTTGAAGAGGTCAAGAAAAACCGTCATGTAGTGGTAACGGATTCCAAGAATGGTGACAGCCGTTCGTATCTGATTCCTTTCGGTTCCAGAGTTATTGTGAATGAAGGGGATGTGATCCAGGCAGGTGCCCGTATCACAGAAGGTTCCGTAAATCCCCACGATGTTCTGGCTATCAGCGGACCGGATGCTGTGCAGGATTATCTTATTGAAGAAGTCCAACGTGTGTATCGTATGCAAGGTGTTGATATCAACGATAAGCATATTGAAGTTATCGTTCGCCAGATGATGAAAAAGGTACGTGTGGAAGATGCAGGGGATACCACGCTTCTTCCCAGCAGCCTTGTGGAAAAATCCGAGCTTTTGGCAGAAAATCTCAAGATCCGTGAGCGCATTGCAGCGGGTGAGGTTGATCTTAAGGAAGCTACATGCACACCGGTTCTTCTTGGTATTACAAAAGCTTCTCTTGCTACGGATTCTTTCCTGTCGGCAGCTTCCTTCCAGGAAACCACTCGTGTTCTGACCGATGCCGCTATCAAGGGCAAGGTAGATCCGTTGCTTGGCCTGAAAGAAAATGTTATCATCGGCAAGCTTGTTCCTGCCGGAACTGGTATGCAGTGCTACAGCAACGTAGATGTGGAATTAAAGAAAAAAGAAGGCTTGACAAACGAGGCCGTTTGAGATTATAATTAAAAACTGTGGATAGAGACGGATTCCTGCCTATATTTAGGTAGGAATCCTGTCGTGTCTGTTCCTTTTAGTTTGATGTTTTGCGGATTTCCGCTTAACATATATTTTATTAAAAAAGAGGAGGTGTCGTATGCCTACTTTTAACCAGTTAGTAAAGACTGGCCGTCAGGTAAGCGAGAAGAAGGCCAAGGCCCCTGCACTTCTGAAGGGTTGGAACTCTATGAAGCGTATTGCTGTAGATCAGGATTCCCCCCAGAAGCGTGGTGTGTGCACTGCTGTTAAGACTGCTAACCCTAAGAAGCCGAACTCTGCTCTGAGAAAGATCGCAAGAGTACGTCTTTCCAACGGGATTGAAGTCAGCGCTTACATTCCCGGCGTAGGCCATAACCTGCAGGAGCATAGTGTTGTTATGATCCGTGGTGGCCGTGTTAGGGACCTGCCTGGTGTTCGTTATCACATTATTCGTGGTACATTGGATGCTCAGGGCGTTGCAAAGCGTATGCAGGCCCGCTCTAAGTACGGCGCTAAGCGCCCGAAGGCCGGCGCAGCCAAGAAGTAAGTTAAAAGAAAGCATACTATGACAGAATCCGAAAAGCTGCGCTTTTTAGAACGCAAGCAAAAGCGATGCAGCGACATATATAGCCGGAAATCCCGGCCATTGTCTCTGTATTGGCTGCGGGAGTTTGTCGCTTTCGAGTACCTGTGATATCATTCATGTGAAGGAGGGAAGTAATATGCCAAGAAGAGGCAATATCGCAAAACGTGATGTTTTGCCGGATCCGCTTTATAATTCCAAGCTGGTGACCCGTCTGATCAACAATGTCATGTACGACGGTAAGAAGGGCGTTGCTCAGAAAATCGTTTATGGTGCATTTGATATTGTTGCTGAGAAGACAGGGAAAAATCCCCTGGAAGTATTCGAGCAGGCTATGGAAAACGTTATGCCTGCCCTGGAAGTAAAGGCTCGCCGTGTAGGCGGTGCTACCTATCAGGTTCCTATGGAGGTGCGTCCTGAGAGACGTCAAACACTGGGACTGCGTTGGATCACCACCTATTCCAGAATCCGTTCTGAAAAAACCATGCGCGAGAGACTTGCCGGTGAAATTCTTGATGCCATAAATGGTGCAGGTGGCGCAGCTAAGAAGCGCGACGATACGCACAAGATGGCTGAGGCCAACAAGGCGTTCGCACATTACAGATGGTAATGTACCACCACACTGTTCAAAGATGTTAAGGAGGAAACTATGCCAAGGCAGGTATCACTTGAAAAAACCCGCAACATCGGCATCATGGCGCACATCGATGCCGGTAAGACAACCACCACAGAACGTATTCTGTATTATACTGGTGTTAATTACAAGATCGGCGAAACGCACGATGGTACTGCAACCATGGACTGGATGGCGCAGGAGCAGGAGAGAGGCATCACTATTACCTCTGCTGCAACAAC
Organism: uncultured Clostridia bacterium; assembly: GCA_944380875.1. GTDB lineage: Bacteria > Bacillota > Clostridia > Oscillospirales > Acutalibacteraceae > UMGS1264. Next base: position 38,192 of record CALWJA010000064.1, on the reverse strand, counting down.
CTGCTTCTGGAAAGATCACAGAATTAACATCATTGACACTCCCGGCCACGTGGACTTCACCGTTGAGGTAGAACGTTCTCTGCGTGTTCTGGATGGTTCCGTTACTGTTTTCTGCGCTAAGGGCGGCGTTGAGCCTCAGTCTGAAACCGTATGGCGTCAGGCTGAAGAATACGGCGTACCTCGTATGGCGTATGTAAATAAGATGGATATTATGGGCGCTGATTTCTATCATGTAGTTGGCATGATGAAGGACCGCCTCAAATGTAACGCTGTTCCGATTCAGCTTCCTATCGGTAAGGAAGATACTTTCCGCGGAATCATTGATTTGGTAGACATGACAGCTGATATCTATTATGATGATATGGGCAAAGACATGCGCGTGGAAGAAATTCCGGAAGATATGAAGGAACTGGCTGAGGAATACCACACCAATCTCATTGAGCAGGTTGCTGAGCAGGACGACGAGCTTATGGAGAAATATCTCAGCGGTGAAGATTTCACCAGAGAAGAGATTGTTTCTACTATCCGTAAAGCTACCATTGCAAATAAGATGGTGCCTGTGACGTGCGGTACTTCTTATAGGAACAAAGGTGTGCAGAAATTGCTGGATGCTATCGTGGATTACATGCCGGCTCCTACTGATATTCCCGCTATTAAGGGTACAAACCCTGAAACCGGTGAAGAAGAGGATCGTCATGCTTCCGACGATGAGCCCTTCTCTGCACTTGCATTTAAGATTGCTACTGACCCCTTTGTGGGTAAGCTCTGCTATTTCCGTGTGTATTCCGGTACTCTTTCTGCCGGCGCTACCGTATATAACTCCGTAAAGGATACACACGAGCGTATTGGCCGTATTCTGCAGATGCATGCAAATCACCGGCAGGATATTGAGTGTGTATATGCTGGAGACATTGCGGCTGCTATCGGTGTGAAAAACACCACTACCGGTGATACTTTCTGTGATGAAAAGCATCCGGTAATTCTGGAATCCATGGAATTCCCGGAGCCGGTTATCCGTGTAGCTATTGAGCCTAAAACAAAGGCAGGCCAGGAGAAGATGGGTATCGCTCTTGCCAAATTGGCGGAAGAGGATCCTACCTTTAAGGCTTATACCGATCAGGAGACTGGTCAGACTATCATTGCCGGTATGGGCGAGCTCCATCTGGAAATTATTGTTGACCGTTTGCTCCGTGAATTTAAGGTAGAAGCCAATGTTGGTAAACCGCAGGTTGCATATAAGGAAACGATTCGCAGATTGGCGGATCAGGATACCAAATATGCAAGACAGTCCGGCGGTAAAGGCCAGTATGGTCATGTTAAGATTAAGATTGAGCCTAACCCTGAAAAGGGTTATGAGTTTGTAAATGCCACAGTAGGCGGTTCTATTCCGAAGGAATATATTCCTGCTGTTGATCAGGGTATCCAGGGCGCCATGCTTTCCGGTATCCTGGCAGGCTACAATGTTGTAGACGTAAAGGTTACCCTCTATGACGGCTCTTATCATGAAGTTGACTCCTCTGAAATGGCATTTAAGATCGCCGGCTCCATGGCTTTCAAAGAAGCTATGAGAAAGGCTGATCCGGTTATTTTGGAGCCCATTATGAAGGTTGTTGTTATCGTACCGGAAGAGTATATGGGCGATGTTATCGGCGACCTGAACTCCCGCCGCGGTATGATCATGGGCATGGAAGCTGTTTCCGGCGCTCAGCAGATCAACGCTATGGTTCCCCTTTCCGAAATGTTTGGATATGCAACGGATATGCGTTCCAAGACACAGGGAAGAGGCCAGTATACCATGGAACCCGATCACTATGCCGAGGTACCGAAGAATATTTCTGAGGCTATTATTACGGCTCGCGGGAAAAAGAGTGAATAACTTACAAAATAGGCTTGATTTTTTGCGTATCTGTTGCTAGAATGATAGCTATAGTGTGTAAGTGCGCTAAACCAAATTTGATTAGGACAAGTATAAAGGAGGAATTCCAATGGCAAAGGAAAAATTTGACAGATCCAAACCTCATGTGAACATTGGTACCATTGGCCACGTTGACCATGGTAAGACTACTCTGACCGCTGCTATCACCAAGGTTCTGAGCTTTAACGGTGAAGCTGAGTTTAAGGATTATTCCAACATCGACAGTGCTCCCGAAGAGAGAGAGCGCGGCATTACCATCAACACCGCTCATGTTGAGTATCAGACTGCAACCCGTCACTATGCTCATGTTGACTGCCCCGGCCATGCTGACTATGTTAAGAACATGATCACCGGTGCCGCTCAGATGGACGGCGCTATCCTGGTTGTTTCTGCTGCTGACGGCCCCATGCCTCAGACCAGAGAGCACATTCTGCTTGCTCGTCAGGTAGGCGTGCCTTATATCATTGTTTTCATGAATAAGTGCGATCAGGTTGACGATCCTGAACTGCTGGATCTGGTTGAGATGGAAATCCGTGACATGCTGAATGAGTATGAGTTCCCGGGCGATGATACTCCTATCATCCGTGGTTCTGCTCTCCAGGCTCTGGAGTCTACTTCCACTGATGTAAATGCTCCTGAGTATGCTCCCATCCTTGAACTGATGAAGGCTGTTGACGAGTATATTCCTACTCCTGAGCGTAAATCCGATCTGCCCTTCCTTATGCCTGTTGAGGACGTATTCACCATCACTGGCCGTGGCACCGTTGCTACTGGTAGAGTTGAGCGTGGTACTGCTAAAGTTGGCGAGGAAGTTGAGATCATCGGTCTGACCGAAGAGCGCAAGAAGTCTGTTATCACTGGTCTGGAAATGTTCAGAAAGACTCTGGACTTTGCTGAGGCTGGCGACAACGTAGGCGTTCTGCTCCGTGGTGTTCAGAGAAATGAGATTGAGCGTGGCCAGGTTCTTTGCAAACCCGGCACCATTCATCCTCATACCAAGTTCAAGGGTCAGGTTTATGTTCTGACTAAGGACGAAGGCGGCCGTCATACTCCGTTCTTCAACAACTATCGTCCTCAGTTCTATTTCAGAACTACTGACGTTACCGGTGTTATCAGCCTTCCTGAAGGTGTAGAAATGTGCATGCCTGGCGATAACGTAGAGATGGACGTTGAACTCATCACTCCTATCGCTATTGAAGAGGGCCTGCGTTTCGCTATCCGTGAGGGTGGCCGTACTGTTGGCTCCGGTGTTGTTGTTGGTATCAACGCCTAATAGTTTTTAACAGATTAAATGGAAAGGCTTCTGTCCCTTTGGACGGAAGCCTTTCTTTTATCCTTTTGTTTTGGTTGTTTTTTCGACAAAGTATGCTATAATGTCTATGAAGCTCACGAAGCCGGCCTGTGCTCTGGAAAAGCGGGGATACAGGAAAATTTTTAAAGAAATTCAGGGTTGTTCCTTAAAAAGGATCCATTTTCTGTTCCGGGTCGATGAGACTGTTTTGAAATATTCAAATGGGAAAATCAGGAGGGATTCCATGAGAAAACGGAGAAAAATGTCCAAGAGGTATCGGAAAATGCCTATCAACAGAGAAGCAGATCGTTCCAGGCGGATATTGAAAATATGTCTGGGCTTATTTGCTTTGTGCCTTCTGGTGGTGGGCGGATATTTTGGTCTCAAATTGGCTGGCATAGATGTATCGTCTGTTTCCAAACCTTCCTCAGAGGCTCCTTCTTCGTATACACAAATTTCATCAACGGAACCGTCTTCAGAGACTCAGGATGTAGTTTCCGAGCCTTCTGTGCCCGATCCTGTGTCCATTCATATACTTGGGGTGGGAGATAACCTAATTCACGATGCCATTTATAAGCAGGCCCAAACGCGTGCGGGCGGAGAAGGGTATGATTTCTCTTTCGTTTATCAGCGTGTTGCGGAAGATATTGCCGCAGCAGATGTAGCTGTGATTAATCAGGAAACCATTCTGGCCAGTGAAAAATTTCCGCCATCTAATTATCCTATGTTCTGCACGCCTGTAGAAATGGGGGATGAGCTTGTTTCACTGGGCTTTGATGTGGTAAATCAGGCTAATAATCATGTTCTGGATAAGGGTGTAGAAGGAATGGAAGCGGCCCTTGATTATTGGGATACGCAGCCTGTAATGGCCATTGGAGCCTACAGGGATGATGAAGACCTGATGAATATTCGTATCGTGGAATCCAATGGCATAAAAACGGCTCATATTGGTATAACAGAAATGACAAATGGTCTATCTTTGCCGGCGGACAGCCCTTATAGGATCGTATACACCAGTGAGACAGAATTGATTGAAAAATTGATTAAGAAGGCAAAATCCATGGCGGATGTGGTTGTGGTTTCTGCTCATTGGGGAAATGAGAATACATCTGAAGTTACGGAAGCCCAGCAAACGTTAGCGCAGAATATGGTAAATTGGGGTGCGGATATTATCTTTGGAAATCATGCGCATACCCTTCAGCCCCTTACGGTTTTGACTCGTGAAAGCGACGGCGCTCAGTGTCCGGTTATCTATGCGATGGGAAATTTTGTTTCGGCGCAGGCGTATGGAATGAATATGATTAGCGGTATGCTGGATGTTACAGTTACCAAGGATTTTGAAACCGGAAAAACGACGTTTACAGATATGACTTTTAAACCGATCGTAACACATTATGGAGCGGGCTATTCGGATATTACCATTTATCCTCTTAGTGAGTATACGGACGAGTTGGCGGCTTCCCATGGTGTATGCGCAAGAACGCCGGCTTTTAGCCTTGCATATCTGAATCAGTTTGTGGCGGATACAATTCCCGAAGAATATCTGGATTAATGGAGGCTTAAACGTATATGCGGTGGCATTTTGCCTGTAAAATTGTAGTGATTGACGGCCAGGGAGGCAAAATCGGAAGACAATTGGTAGAAGCAATCCGCACATCTCTTCCGGATGCAGAATTGACGGCTATAGGTACCAACAGCGTTGCTACCTCCAATATGCTCAAAGGCGGCGCAAAAAACGCGGCTACCGGCGAAAATGCTGTGTGTGTAGCTTGTCGCAATGCGGATATCATAACAGGACCTCTGGGAATTCTGTCTGCCGATTCCTTACATGGAGAGATCACTCCAGGTATGGCAACGGCAGTAGGAAAAAGTGATGCTGTAAAAATCCTTATTCCTATGAGCAAATGTGATACAGTGGTTGTGGGCGTGGAACAAACAGCTTCTCTTACAGAATTAATCGCAAAGGCCAGAGAAGCTGTCTGCGAGGCAGAGGCCCAATGGCGTAATGATCTCAAAAAGGCACTTAGCATGGAAAGTTTTCGGTGTTGACAAAGATCCGCGTTTCCTGTATACTATCTATCGCTGTCAAAAGACAGTTTCTTCGGCTGTAGCCGATGTAGGAAAGGCAAGAAACATATTTCTGTTTGTATGGTTTTTTAGTTACATACCAAATTTTTTCTCTTTTTATGTTGCGCAAAGATGCGGATTTTGGCAATCCTCATCTCAACAAATGAAATTGCAATAAAGAACTGTTTGGATATCAAGAAGGTATCCGCTCTCCAGAAGGAGGGTGGATACCTTCTTTTTATTTATTGTGGATAAAAAATAAGGAGGCCATTTATGAATCGAAAAAATCAAACTGTGAATCTGGTTATGACAGGACTGTGTATTGCTATTGGAATTGTACTCCCTATGGCGTTCCATTCCGTTCCAAATGCGGGTAGTGTTATCCTGCCCATGCATATTCCCGTGTTGCTTTGCGGGCTGATCTGCGGCCCTATCTATGGTTTGGCTGCTGGGATTCTGACGCCTGCTCTTTCCAGCCTGCTGACGCAAATGCCCCCTATGGCGTATCTGCCCAGTATGCTTTGTGAGCTGGCCATCTATGGCCTGGTAGCCGGTTTGGCGATTCGTTTGATTCGGACGAAGTCCAATGCAGCGAATGTGTATCTATCTCTTGTGGCTGCCATGCTTTGTGGACGTGTGATCTATGGTATAGTAAACGCTTTGATTTTTCAGGCGGGGAAATATTCCATGGAGCTCTGGGTTACAGCTTCTTTTGTGACCGCTTTGCCCGGTATTATCATCCAATTGGTGGCAATTCCCGTTTTGGTGCTTCTTCTGCAGAAAGCAGGGTTGATCCGCAATGTGCAGCGTGCTTGAAAGCATGTGGCGGGAGATTGCGGCCGCCCATGGAAAGCGCTATCCTCACATGGAACCCCAGGATGCTGTGAAGCTTTTGTATCAGCAAGAATTCGGGGGAGGGCATTTAATTCGGGATCCGGAAAGAGCGCTGGCGATTTTAAAAGAGGAATGGGATGGCATGGATGAGGCGGACAAGAGAAAACTTCCGTCCGTAGAGCCCATCGGTAACGGATATGCCCGTATATATTTTTCTGCAGTAGAAAACGAAGATATTTCGCTTTCACATATTTGGCGAATGTTTATTGCCTCTTCCGAGACGAAAAGAGGAAGCATGGAACGATTTCTCAAAAAGCTTCAGGAATTCCCCTCTTTGGCGGAGGAGGGCGCTTTCTCTTTTTCGCCTGCTGCAGCGGAAATCTATACTTCCGAATATAGGGAAGGGGGCTGCCCGATAGTAAGCCACAGTGAGGCATACAAAAAAGCCTATCATCCGGCTTATCGGGTTATTGACGGCCGCTATATTCCTTTATTGCCTGTTATTCGAGCGATAGACTCTCTTATGCTGAAGAAGAGCAGGGTAGTAGTGGCCATCGATGGCCGGGCAGCCTCGGGAAAATCTACGGCTACGGAATTGTTAGCCTCTTTGTATGAGGCGGCGGTTATTCATATGGATGACTTTTTTCTGCCGCTGGAACTGCGAACCGAGGAGCGTTTCCGGGAACCGGGAGGAAACGTGCATTATGAACGTTTCAAAACAGAGGTGCTGGAACCTCTCGCCGGGGGTCAAAGCTTTTCTTACCGGATATTTGACTGCGGAAGCTGCCAGTATGAAGGGGTGCGGAATATAAAACCATCTTCTTTGACAATAGTAGAGGGCTCTTACAGCACCCATCCCTATTTTGGGAATTCATATGATCTGACGGTTTTTTATACTGTGGATCCCCAGGAACAAAAGCGCAGGATCTGCCTGCGCAATGGGGAAAAAATGTATACCATGTTTCGCGATAGGTGGATTCCGTTGGAAGAAGTATATTTTGCGGAATGTCGTGTGCCGGAACGGAGTGATTTGTGTATAGAGGGAGAGTATACAGAATCCTTCTGATGGAAAACAATTTTGCTTGTTTAACAATTGACAATCTAAGAGATATGTGCTATTATACCATCAACAGAAAGTCTTCAGGGCGGGGTGTAATTCCCCACCGGCGGTGATGCGGCTTTGGCCGATGAGCCCGCGAGCAGAGTTGCTTATAGCAACGGCAGACCCGGTGTGATCCCGGGGCCGACGGTATAGTCCGGATGAAAGAAGCGGCATAAGGTCTTATGGATTTGTCTGCGCCCTTTTGTAGATGTTTATCTGCAGAAGGGCGTATTTTTGTTTCCCGGCTCCTTATTCCGTCACTCTGGATGCAATCTCATATCTTTCCAAAAGAATAAGGAGGGGTCTATATGACCGCAGCAAGCAGAATCAATATTCGCAAAATTACAGTAACCGCCCTTATGGGTGCGACAGCAACCGTTCTCATGTTTGTGAGTTTCGGGCTGCCCTTTTTACCGCCTTATCTGAAATTTGATTTTTCAGAACTTCCCGCTTTGTTGGCGTCTTTTTCGTTGGGACCCGTGTCGGGTGCAGTGGTATGCCTGATTAAAAATCTTTTTAACGTTTTTGCTTCCACGACTGGGGGAGTAGGCGAGCTGTGTAACTTCCTGATGGGAGTTTTGTTTGTGGTTCCAGCGGGCATTCTTTACCGTAGAAAACCTTCTTTGAAAAGCGCTGTAATTGGTTCCATTGTGGGCCTTCTGGTTATGACTGTGGGAAGCGTTTTCCTGAATTACTATGTGGTGTATCCGGCTTATACGCTTTTTCTCCCTATGGAAGCTATTATGGATATGTATAAGGCTTTGGTACCCGGCATTGATAATCTGTGGCAGGGGCTTTTGGTGTTTAACGCGCCCCTTACTCTGGTAAAAGGCTTGGCAGACGTTTTGATTACTTTCCTGGTATATAAAAAGCTTTCTCCCATTTTGAAGGGCAAGCAGGAATAAAGGGATCGAAATGCAGTTTTTTGTAGAAAAAGCTGAATTCTTATGAAGCGGTTTAGGAATCCTTGACAATATTCCTGCCTGAGGCTATACTAATATTACTGGTATACATGTGACCAGCATACTGAAAATTACATATCCTTATCAAGAGAGACGGAGGGAACAGGCCCTATGATGTCCGGCAACCTGCGAAAGTAAGGTGCTAAATCCTGCGGAATGCCCGAAAGATGAGGTTTTACAGCCGTTCGGAGATTTCCGGGCGGCTTTTTTCAGTCCGTTTAGGTGAAAAAGGCGGAACAGGAAAGATAGGGAAAAAGGAAGATTGGAGGAACGAAATTGGCTTCATATTTATTTACTTCTGAATCTGTTACAGAGGGGCATCCCGATAAGGTGTGCGACCAGATATCCGACGCTGTACTGGATGCGATCCTGAAGGAAGATCCTCAGGCCCATGTGGCCTGTGAAGTAACGGCTACTACAGGTCTTGTGCATGTAATGGGAGAAATTTCCACAGAGTGTTATGTGGATATTCCCGCGATTGCCAGAGACGTAATCTGCGATATTGGCTATGACAAGCCGGAATACGGCTTTGACGGAAATACTTGCGGAGTGATCACTTCCATTGATATGCAGTCCCCGGATATCGCCATGGGTGTGAATACTTCCTATGAGGCGCAGAACGGGAACGCTGTAGACGAAGACGACAAGGAAGGTGCTGGCGATCAGGGCATGATGTTCGGATATGCCTGCAATGAAACTCCGGAATTAATGCCTTTGGCAATTTCTTTGGCCCATAAACTGACAAGACGGCTGACAGAAGTGCGGAAAACAAAGGTTCTGCCCTATCTGCGGCCGGATGGAAAATCCCAGGTAACGGTGGAATATGAAGACGGAAAACCCCGTCGTGTGGACGCTGTTGTGGTTTCTACACAGCATGGCCCGGAGGTCTCTTTGGAGCAGATCCGCAGGGACATTGAAAAACATGTTATCCGGGAAGTGATCCCGGAGGGCTGGATGGATGCGAATACAAAAATATATGTAAATCCCACAGGGCGCTTTGTAATCGGCGGCCCAGTTGGTGATGCAGGGCTTACCGGCCGTAAAATTATTGTGGATACATATGGCGGCTATGGGCGCCACGGCGGCGGAGCTTTTTCCGGCAAAGATCCCACGAAAGTAGACCGTTCCGCTGCGTATGCGGCCCGGTATGTAGCGAAAAATGTAGTGGCAGCAGGGTTGGCGGAAAAATGTGAAATCGAGCTTTCCTATGCCATTGGCGTTGCCAGACCTGTTTCCATTATGGTGGATGCATTTGGAACTTCCCAGTATTCCAACGAAGTTTTGGCGAAGGCTGTGGAAGCCGTCTTTGATTTAAGGCCCAGCGCCATTATTCGCACATTGGATCTTCGCAGGCCGATTTATCGTCAGGTTTCCAAATATGGCCATATGGGTCGGGAAGATTTGGGCGTTTCCTGGGAGAAAACTGATAAAACGGAGGCGCTCCTTAAGGCGGTTGCCGCCGTAAAAGGCTAAGTCGTAAGCCTGCCCCAAGGAACCCTTTTCACCTCGCTGCATATAGTGTAGCGAGGTGAGTTTTTATGTGGGAAATTTGTCTGAAAATCCTGCTGGCTCTTTTAATGATTATTGGGCTGACGGATGTTTTCCGTATGCTCTGCAATTGGTTGCTCAAGACCCGTGTAAAAGGGAAGATCGTATATTTCCTGCCTCTTTCGGGCCATAGCGAGGAGGCGGAAATTGCGCTGAGAGGGGCGGTAAACCGCCTTCGCTGGTTTTCGGGCAAGGAGGAGAAAAAGGTTATCTGCGTGAATTGCGGGGTGGATAAGGAAACGGAAGAGGTCTGCCGTAAAATGACGGAAGAATTTCGAAGCATCTCTTTCTGCGGCCGCGAGGAGGCCATGAGAAAGATAGAAAGGATGTTTGCAAAACCATAAGGGATGTACTATACTAGATACATATTCCAGCGGTTTCCTATGGTTTGGCAGTTCTGACCCAGGGCGCAGACCCAGTCTGCGCCCTTTTAGTGTTTTAAAGGCAGGGAAATCTGTAAACATAGGAAGATAATGCTGCAGGATGCGATATGTGCAGTTTTTGCCGGTATTTCATTCCCTGCGCAGGGAAAGGGGACTGTAGAATCATGCAGGATGAACAGCTTTTGGAACTTTCCGGTTCTGTGGAGCAGATTGTTTTCCGCAATGAAAAAAACGGATATACTATTTTAGAAATAAATGACGGTAGAGAATTGGTAACAGTAGTGGGAAGTATGCCTTGGGTAAGCGTGGGCGAGGAGCTGCGTATAATGGGAACCTGGGTCCATCATCCTACTTTTGGCACACAGTTTAAAGCCGAGGCTTTTGAGAGGTATAAACCGGCTACGGCTTCCGCTATTTTGAAATATCTATCTTCCGGCGCGGTGAAAGGTATAGGACCTTCCCTGGCCGCTCAGATCGTAGAGGCCTTCGGGGAACATACTTTAGACGTAATGGAAAACGAGCCGGAGCGGCTGGCCGCTATTAAAGGAATTTCCGCTGCCAAGGCCCGAAAATTCAGCAATGAGATCCAGCGGGCCCATGGTATCCGGGAAGCCATGGTGCGTTTGGGCAGCTACGGTATTTCTCCGGAAGAAGCCTTGCGGATTTGGAAACAATTTGGCCCTCAGTGCACGGATCTGATTCAGGAAAATCCATACTATCTTTGCCAGGACGGGGTGGATATAGATTTTTCCCGAGTGGATACTATCGCGGCTTCTATGGATCGTCCTCAGGACGATAACGGTCGTATCCGGGCGGGAATTGTTTATGTGCTTAAGCATAACGTGAAAAACGGGCATACCTGTTTACCGGCGGATAAACTCAGTGCTGTAGCGGTTGCTCTTTTAGGTGTGGAACCGGATCTGGTTTCCGGAAATCTGGAGGAGCTTTGCGCGGAACAATCTCTGGTTTCTCTCTGGATAGGAGAACAGGAAATGATTTTTCTGCCCCGGTATTTTCGCTCCGAGCTGTATATTGCCGAACGAATGGATATGGCCATCCGTTTTCCAGCACAGTCTATTAACGGAGTGGATGCATATATTTTAGAGTTGGAGCAGGAATTCGGTATGGAGTATGCGGCCCTTCAGAAACAGGCGATTCGGGAGGCTCTTTCCAAGGGTATGCTGATTCTTACAGGAGGACCGGGAACGGGAAAAACCACGACTCTGAACGCGGTGATTCGCCTTTTGGAAAGGAACGGGGAAAAGGTTCTTTTGGCTGCTCCCACAGGCCGGGCGGCGAAACGGATGAGCGAGCTCACGGGAAGGGAAGCTAAAACCATCCACAGGCTTCTTCAGGTAAACTGGGATGAAAACGATAAACCCGTGTTTTCAAAGAACGAAAAAGATCTTTTGGAATGCGACGCTATTGTGTTGGACGAGCTTTCCATGGTGGACGTATCCCTTTTTGAAGCTCTATTGCGGGCGATGCCCCTTGGCTGCCGGTTGATTATGGTAGGGGACTGCGATCAGCTGCCAAGCGTAGGGCCGGGAAATGTACTGGGGGATTTGATTGCCAGCGGCAGGATACCGGTTGTGCAGCTGAATGAAATTTTCCGGCAATCCATGCAAAGTTTGATCGTTACCAATGCCCATCGGATCATTGCGGGGCAGTTTCCGGAGCTTTCTGTACATTCCAGCGATTTCTTCTTTCTTCCCTGCGAAGAAGCGGGAGCTCTTTCCCGATTAATTGTAGATCTTTGCGCCAGACGCCTTCCGGCAAGCTACGGTTATTCGCCCTATACGGATATCCAGGTGCTTGCTCCGGGAAGAAAGGGCGAACTGGGTACTAATGAACTGAACAAAAAATTGCAGGCTGTTATCAATCCGCCGGAAAAAGGGAAGAAGGAAATTACCCTCAATGGAACCCTTTTTCGGGAAGGGGATAAGGTTATGCAGATTAAAAACGATTACGATATCCCTTGGACAAAAACAGACGGAACCGTTGGCGAAGGCGTTTTTAACGGCGACTTGGGAATTCTTTTGGAGATTGACAAGCGTAGTTCTACTCTTACTGTGCAGATGGACGACAGGCTGGTATCCTATGAAATGGAAACAGCGGGGAATGAATTGGAGCTGGCCTTCGCCATGACAGTCCACAAGAGCCAGGGCAGCGAATTTCAAGCGGTAGTAATACCTATGTTTCCCGGGCCTGCGCAGCTCTACTATCGAAATTTGCTGTATACAGCCATTACGCGGGCAAAATCCCTTCTTGTTCTTGCGGGAACCAGAGAAACGGTTTTTCGTATGGTGGAAAATAACAGAAAAACGAAACGATATACAGGTCTCCTGACTTTTCTGGGCGGTGGAGAGCATGAGGAATAAAGGAAAAAGAGATATAGTTTCCGGGATCATGGGGATCTTCTTTCCGGAGCACTGTGTGTTCTGTGGAGTTTTACTGCCGAATTCTCTCGAATATGTTTGTGAAAAATGCGCTGCAATGCTTTCTTTTTCTCATATAAACAGGATCCTTTCGGATGAAAAGAAGAATAGACAGATTCCTTGCTATGCGCCTTTTGTGTATGAGGGAATGGTAAAAGACAGTATTCTTGCTTATAAATTTCGGGGAAACGAGGAATCTTTTCGAGGGCTTTCCGCTTTTCTTGCAAAAGAGTTATGGCCGTTTTCGGAAAAGTGGGACGTGGTGACCAATGTGCCGGTTTCCCATAAGCGGAAAAAGGAACGGGGATTCGACCAATCCCAGCGGCTGGCAAAACATACAGCCCGCCTTCTGGGCCTGCCATACCAGCAGGTCTTGGAAAAATACAGAGATACAAAACCACAGCATACTTTGTCAAAGGAAGAGCGAAAAATAAACCTTAAGGATGCATACCGTTTGCGAAAAGGTGCGGACGTTAAGGGACGGCGGTTTTTGCTCATAGACGATGTGGTAACAACAGGAAGCACCTTGTTGGAGTGTGTTTCCGTTCTGTTCGAAGCTGGAGCAGTTTCTGTGGAATGCGGCGCATTGGCCTCTTCCGAAAGATGTATGCCCGATATAGAAGAATAACAGTATCTTGTGAATAGTTGCGTTCAGGCGGGAAGTATATTATACTAGGAGTACCGGGGAAACCCATGGAACACCTGCGGGAATAAACCGGTTTCATCCGTATTGGAAGGAAAACGAAACAAGCGGTAAAGGACGTGAAAATATGGCAGGAAGCGATATAGCCATTGATTTGGGAACTTCTTCCGTGAAGATTTATCTCAGCGGAAAGGGTATTATTTTGAATGAACCCGCTGTGGTTGCAGTGGATACAAATACAGATGAAGTTTTGGCCATGGGGGAAGAAGCTTACGCTATGGTAGGGCGGACTTCCGAAAGAATTGCAGTGGTTCATCCCCTCTGTAACGGCGTCATATCGGAATACGATCTGGCCGAGCACATTATTGGCCATTATATGAAAAAGATAAGCGGCAGTAAGGTATTTATGCCTCGGGTAGTGGTGAGCGTTCCCTGCAGCATTACAGAAGTAGAAAAACGTGCTGTAGTGGATGCTATCAGTGCTTCCGGAGTCCGTAAGATATGCCTTATAGAAGAACCTGTAGCGGCGGCAATGGGCGCTGGAATGGATATTGCCGCTCCCCATGGCTCTTTGGTGGTGGATATCGGAGGAGGCACTACGGATATGGCAGTGCTTTCCCTCAGCGGCATTGCGGTGTCCAGTTCCATAAAGGTAGCCGGTGATGCATTTGATGAAACTATAGTTAAATATCTGCGTAGAAAGCATAATTTGATAATAGGGCTTCGTATGGCGGAAGAAACAAAGAAACAGGCCGGATGTGTCCTTCCTAGAGAGGAAAAAGTAGTGTTCCGGGTAAAAGGACGCAATGCGGCAACGGGTCTTCCTGCCTATGTGGATGTAACCAGTGACGAACTTCTGGAGGCAATGGAGGAGCCTGCGGAACGGATTGTCCGGGCTCTTCAGGAGCTTCTGGAGCAGACGCCCCCGGAGCTTATGGGTGATGTGTATACGGATGGCGGTATGCTCACAGGCGGTTCCGCTCAGATTTACGGCATGAACGATCTCCTTTCCCAACGGGCCAAACTGCCGGTATGGGTGGCGGAGGATCCTCAATTCTGTGTAGCCAAAGGAGCCGGTTTGGCCACAAAATATATCGGCGCTATGGACGATAAAAACTACGGCGGGCTTAATCCCTTGAGCAGTGCATATTAAAGGGTATTATCATCAGTAAAGGCCATCGGACAAAAGTCCGATGGCCTTTTGCCTGTATATTTGCATAAAAAGGGCCAAAGTTTGGCAGTTTAGCAGGAGCATGATTTGTTATTCGATGGAAGGCGTATTTTCTTTTCCTACTCTCTGCATATTTGTCTCAATATCCAGCACATATTCGGCCAGGTCCATAGATTCTTTCCAGTTTTCTTTCCAGCTATTCCAGAGGGACGGTTGCTGTTTATGCATCCATCTTCCCATCTGCAATACATCCAGCTTGTTTTCAAATATACATTGATTGAGAGCAGTCTGGGCATTTTTCCGCAATTCTGCTTCGGCGGCATCACAGATGATTTGGTAATATTCTTTCCCGTAGCTTTCTTTAAAGTCGCCCTCCAGGGCGGTCATATTGAGTTTGCAGGAGTACTCTATGGTAAAAACCGGATTACCGTTTTGTTCATCCACTTTAATTTCCGTATTTCCTCCTGTAATTTCAAGAGAAGCTTTTGTATCTTCATTTACGTAAACGGATATATAACCGTTCTGTAATTGCCCTGTCAGAAGCAGTAAGCCCCGGGTGGCGCGGTCGTCAAGTATATCTTTCTGTATACCGTTCTCATCCAAAAGGACAGTTCCGCAGGTCATCGGCACATCTTCCACTAATTTCATATAGGGAAGATATGCACTTTCCCCTTCCCCGGCAAGATGATTAACAAGGGAAGCTACGTCGCTTGCAGCAGTCTGCCCATTATACGTGCCTAATTTTACGGCATCGCCCAGCGTATCTGCCGGGATAATTTGTTCCTCTTTTTTGGCAGAAAGAATATCTTGTGCATTTCCCTGACAAACAATTATAACAGATGCGGAGGGGATCTCTGTATTACGAAGAAAGAAATCTATCATCTTATTTAAACCTTGCTGCGCGGCGCCTTCTCCAAAGACAACGGTTAGATCGTGAGAATACTGGGGTATTTTCCCTTCTTGTTTTGTAACGTTTCGCAGCGCTTCCAAAACAGAATTTCCTTTTGATGTATACACTACTACCATAGCCTGAGAATTTTCGCTTACTTCATCTGCTTGCAAAGTAGCCAGATATTCTCCATCCTGCCAATCTATGCCTATGCCGCGTATCAGCAGTCGCTGATTCAGAGGTGCCGGCATTTCGCAGGAGGTAAAAAGGATGCAGAATAAAAAGCAAAAGAAAGACAACAGTATAGTCTTTCCTTTGCTTTTTTTATCCCGTTGTTTTGGCAGAGGTTTCTGTCCCTTCATGTGGTTTTTCTCCTTTCCCTGCTTTGTTTTTTACTAAAAAATGCAGAATGAGTAAAAGCACCGGAATAAAGATCCATCCTAGGAGCAGCACAGGAAACAGCAGCTGAAGACTGAAGAAAATGCTTTGCATGTTTTGAAAATAACAAATTAAAAGAGATAAAAATCCAATAATACCAGCCATAGGGAAAATAGGCCATTTTTTAACTCTGTGTGAAATATGTCGGCAGCAAAGGCTTCCGAAAGAAAGATCCATAGAAAGTTTAATTAATAATCCGCAGATCCACATAGCTACAAACAGAGCGTCCATACTCTGCAAAAGGCCTGTTTGCGCAAAGGCAGAGGCGGAGTATACAGGAAAGAGCCAATGATCCAGATATCCTCCCATGGTTCCTACACAGGCGATTAAAACCAAAGTAAATAACACATAAAAAGCCAGATTCCATACCAGAAATCCGGTTGTTTTTTTCCCTTTTGTATGAGGTATCAGAATTCCAAACATAGAAAGAGCATCGCTTCTCGAAAACAAAAGCAAGGCACCTGTCATATAGGAAGAAAAATTGTTTTCAAAAAAGGGAAGAAACTCGATGGATTCCACCTTGGGGAGCAATGCAAGAAGGAGAAAAACAAAACCAAAAACCAGAATACATGCAATCAGCTCCGCAACACGCACAACAGCCTCTATCCCTTGCCAGGCAGCATAGGCTGAGACTCCTATAACCGATATGGAAACCAGAATTAAAGATACTTTCGGATCCAGCACGTTGGAGAGAAAAAGTTCAAAAAAGGATAAATAATAAGAAGCCATAATTATGAAATAGAACAGATAAAATCCATTTATGATGACTGCAAACCGGCCCATACGGGTTTTGGCAATTTCCAATATGCTTTTTCCAGGGTACAGTTTCATTAGGATTGCCGAAGGGATAACGGATACCAGATTAAGCAGGAACACGATCCCTACAGAGATAATGAAGTCCTGCATCCTGGCACCGCCCCCATATACGGTGTTCATGGTCAAAAGCAGGAGGGATTGAGAAACAAACATGGTGATATATACCTGGGAGCTGTATAAGATCGGCGGAGCTGCTTTTTTCTCTGTATTATCCCATTGTTTCATTTTTTACCTCCTGATAAGTGATTCAGTTTAGAGCCAGGCATATCCTGCACTTTCATGTTCTCTTTTCCAAGTTTTTTCCAAGTGGCCCGCCTAAAGACATCCCGCATACTCCGTTTATTATATGGGGATATAGGAGCGCTGAAAGGAATTCCGTAACTGGTTTCGCTGCAAATGTTTACTAATACTATAAACACCCCCAGCATGAGCCCCCAAAATCCCATCCATCCGCCTATAAAAATCATTACCAGCCGGATAACAGCCACCGGTTCATATAAATTTGGTGCCACATAAGAAGCGGTTGCCGTTATGGCAACTACCATGAGGGTAGGGGCTCCTATTAATCCTGAGCTTACGGCAGTATCGCCGATAACCAGAGCACTTACTATGCTGACTGCCTGAGCGAGTGGCCGGGGAACTCGGAGTCCGGCTTCTCGCATGATTTCATATATTATGTGAATAAGAAGAACTTCCAGCATGGCGGGAAAGGGAGTAGTTGCTTCAGATTGGGCAATTTTCAGCAATAGCGGCTGGGGTAGAAGTTCAGGATGATACGCTGTAGCGGCTACATAGAATCCCGGTAAAAATAAGGCAATGAAAAAAGCAAAATATTTTAATATACGTATGAAAAACGCAAAAAAGGGCCGGTTATTGTAGTCATCAAAACTTTGGAAATTTTCCACGAACAGATGAGGAACAATCAGCACATTGGGAGTACCGTCTATAATAACCGCAATGCGTCCTTCTCCTATTTTTCCGCAGACAGTATCCGGCCTTTCACAGCGGCTTGCAGAGCGAAAAAAGAAGCCTCCGGATTTTTGCAGGAAGGGGGCTATATAACCGGAAGCCAAGATGGTATCCATATTGATGGATTTTATCTTGTTGCGGATACTGCTTACCAATTCTTCAGAGGCTACGTCTCGTAAATAACAGAGCAAAATATTGGTATTGCTCCTTTTTCCTAGAGTCAGCCTTTCAAATTTCAATCGTGGGTCGCGGATCCTCCGCCGGATCATACTCATATTTATTAGGTAAGGCTCTACAAAGCTTTCTCTGGAACCGCTCTGAGTAGTTTCGTTCTGGGGCTCGTTGATACTTCTGAACTGAAATCCCTGAACGCCTGCGGCTAAGATCTGAATACATCCATCCAGCAGTAAAAGTGAAAAACCATTGAACAATAAATTCATGGCAACTGTATATTCGGTTACAACTTTATAATCAGAGATGGATAATGCTTCGGATTGCAGGAGGGAAAACACTTTAACGGGGTCAGTTTCCTCTGTGTGAAAAGCAAGGATGGGATTTAATATAGATTGGGCAATCGTAAGCTTATCAATCAATCCTTCCAGCGTGATTAAAGCTCCTTCAAATCCACAAACTTTGAGCCTTCGGATCACAAGGTCTGCACTGCCGTCGAATGTTTCCGTAAAATATTGCAGGTTTTCTTCCAAGGAAATGGAAGCCATACGATGTTCTGTCAATTTCATGTTTTCACCTCTCCTGTGTTTTTTCTTTAGTCTTGCAAAAATCCAATTGATTATGCATAAAAAGCTGCTAACAGAAAACACTACCGATATGTTAGAGCGACAGTATATGTACCCGCTTTTTTAGCTAGGGGAATAAGGAGGAATACCTGTGACAATATCCTTTATCAGAACTCTTCTGCTCTACATATTGATTATTGGAGCAGTCAGGCTGATGGGAAAACGCCAAATCAGCGAAATGCAGACCAGTGAATTGGTGGTAACCCTTTTGATATCGGACATTGCCGCCATTCCCATGCAGGATACTGGCCAGCCGTTGGTAAGCGGCATCCTTCCCATAGGAGTTTTGATACTCTGTGAAATCGTCATTTCGTATCTTATGATAAAGCTTCCCCGCTTGCGGCGCGTTATCTGCGGAAAACCGGTGGTTGTAATAAACGATGGGACATTGGATCAAAAAGCTCTTCGTACTTTGCGAATGAGCACGGAAGATTTGAGCGAACAGCTTCGGGAAAAAGATATCTTTTCCTTGGAGGATGTGGCGTATGCTCTGATAGAGACTGACGGAAAGTTAAGTGTGGTGAAAAAACCGGATAAAAATACGGTGACAGCCGGAATGCTGGCGATTGCCGTGCCTGATACAGGAATTGAAGCAGTAGTTATAAGCGATGGAGTGATCTCTCCTTTTTCTCTGAAATTGATTCGGAAAAGCCAAGCTTGGCTGGAGGGTGTACTTCGCGGGAAAAATATAACCCAGGATAAAATTTTTTTGATGACAGCGGATACAAGCGGGAATTTTAACATAATCCGAAAGGAGGGAAAATGAACGGGACGGGTTATAAGTTCTTTTGTTTTGCTGGGAACTCTTATTGTCTTTTGTTTTTTAGGCACGTCTTACACAGAAAAATCCACTGAGCAGATGCGTTCCGTATTGGATAAAGCTTTTTCGTCTGCCAAAGAAGATAACTGGCAGGATGCGATTGAGTATACAAAGGAGGCAGAAGAAAAGTGGGAAGAATTCTATAAAAAGCTTTCATTGTATATGACGCACGCTAAGCTGGATTCCATATCACAGAATCTGGCGTGTCTTGGGCCTCTTGCAGCATATCAGGCAGAAGACCAGTTTTATGCGGAGATTCTTCGCTGTCAAAGCCAGATAACCGGTTTGGGAAAAACGGAATATCCTACAGTGGACAATATTCTTTAAGTACTTTGCTGTAAACCAAAGAAGAGGGGCTGATTAAAAACCCCTCTTCTTTGGTTTATGGTTCTTTTTAGGCTACACTCTATATGTATGGACAAGAATCTAAAACCGCTATATACTAAAAACAGATATTGAGTTGCAAATTTATCTTTGCATACATACTATACTATCCCCTTCTTTTATCCCGTATTCTTTTGGGAAAGAAGAAAGTTCCTTTCCTGAGGTGATTTTTATGCAAACAGGTATTTCCACAGCTTGTCTTTATCCGGAAAAATTGGAAAATTCGTTAGAGAAACTGATTTCCCTGGGATTTCGCACGTTTGAGGTTTTTTTAAATACCTGGAGCGAATTCCAGCCTCCGTATATAGAAAAATTAAAGGAAACGACGGAAAAAAGGGGATGCCGGATCTGTTCCATTCATCCCTATACTTCTGGATATGAAAGCTGCCTTTTATTTTCCAATTATGAGCGGCGTTTTTTGGACAGCGTTGGTTTTTATGAGGAATATTTCAGAGCCGCCCGGGATTTAGGAGCTTCCTTTGTGGTTCTGCATGGGCAGAGAGACTATCAGAACAGCAGCATCCCGGAAGAAGAATATATAGACCGCTATGCGTATCTTTATAGCCGTGCGAAAACATTCGGGATACTTTTGGCCCAGGAGAATGTGAACCGATTTCGCAGCGAAGACCCTGCTTTTATCAGGAGAATGCGGAGCCGTCTCCAGGATGAATGCGCTTTTGTATTGGATATCAAGCAGGCTGTTCGGGCGGGAAAAGACCCTTTTGATATGTGCGCCGCTATGGGGGAGAGACTTCTGCATATACACATTAACGACCATACGGCGACAGAGGACTGTCTCCTTCCCGGCAGGGGAGATATGGATTATCCACGTCTGTTTAAAATGCTGCGCGGCTTTGATTATAAAGGGGAATGCATCATTGAAGTATATCGGAAGAATTTTTCGGTGGATTCGGAATTAAAAGAATCCGGTGTGTTTGTAGATAATCTTCTAGTAAATTTTTAAAAAATTCTTGCCTGTTTTTTCGATAACATGGTATACTATTTTTACAGCAGCGATAAAAAGTATATACGGTTTATATAAAAAGAACTGCAAAAATGCAAAGTGGGGAGTGTGAAAGTATGAAATGCCCTTTTTGCGGCTATGACGAAAGCAAGGTTATCGATTCCCGCCCTACAGATGAAGGCGAGCGGATCCGGCGCCGGCGGGAATGCTTAAAATGCGGAAAACGGTTTACAACCTATGAGGTAATTGAAACTGTGCCCGTGGTGGTAATAAAGAAAGATAAATCTAGGGAGACATTTGATCGGAATAAGCTTTTGGGTGGCTTTTTGCGCGCTTGTGAAAAGCGTCCTGTTTCTTTGGATACTTTGGAGCGGGCAGTGGATGAGATTCAAAATACACTGCAGAATTCTCTGGATAGAGAAGTGCCCTCCGCTACAATCGGAAAACTTGCAATGGAAAAACTGAAGGATATTGACGAAGTAGCCTATGTGCGCTTTGCTTCCGTTTATCGCCAGTTTAAAGATATAAATACGTTCATGGAAGAATTGAGCCGGATGATTGAGAAGAAATCAAAATAGGCTTTCTGGTTTGTTTTGATAACACCCCAAGGAACATAAAAAAGAGAGTGCCGCAAAAATCTCTTGCGGCACTCTCTTTATTTCATTTTATCCAATATTTTTTGGAAAGGCTCTTCTTTCTTTCGGAATGCAAGGTAAATATATATGCAATAAAAAATAGCCCCTATCATACATACAGTCATATCCAGCATAGTATCTTTAACGCCGCTGAGAATGACTCTTTGGGGATCATTATGGAAAATGAGACTGATACAGTATTCTGCAATTTCCCAAATACCTGCAATAGAAGCTGCCGTCAGAAAAGAGAAAACTATGCCCAAAGGCATTTCCCTCCGGCAGAAAGTCTTTTCAGGTTTGATGAGAAAAAACAGAAGAAGGCCGCCAAAAGCCGTCACTGTTCCACTCAGAGTATGGCAAAATTTATCATAATAGGGGATATTATAGCCTTGCAGGACAACACCTATCGAATACAGTAGTATGAAAAATAGAACGATCAGAATATTTAGGGTGTAGGAAGGATCTATTCGAAGTATTTTCCAAAAGAGAAGAAGCACAGGCCCCAATAAAAGACCTGCCAGTGCCATGACGGCATAAAAGTATGTTTTTTGTGTGAGATTTACAGCGGCAGTGGCAATATGAAAAATTCCCAGAATCACCAAAAGCCACCGATAGACAACCTGCAATGTTTTTTCTTTGTTTTGCATGGAAAAATCCTCCTTATACCAGTGAGCAGCAGGAATGGGTATATTGCGTTTTGGGGATGTATTTATTCGAGATATTGCATAAGATATTTTTCCGCATCCTTGGCCGGCGCCCGGCCCTTAGTAGAACGCATAACCATTCCCAAAAGGGCTTTCAAAGCTTTTGTTTTTCCGTTTTTATAATCTTCCGCAGCCTGGGGAAGCTGCCGTATAGCATCTTGACAGGCCTCCCGCAGAACATCTTCCGAAAGAGGGGAAAGCTGCTCTTTTGTGATAAACCGGCCGCAGGATTCACCGGTATCCAACATTTTCTCTAAAATTTGCTTTGCCGGCTGCAAGGGAATTTTTCCGCTTTCCAGAAGCTGCAGCAGTTCCCGTAGCTGTATAGGGGATACCGCAGGAGCAAATCGCTCTTTTTCGGCTTCAGTGGGAATCCGGGCGAATATAGGCCCCAATATCCAGTTTGCCGCCGTTTTTACATTTTGCAAACCATGGGCAGCTTTTTCAAAATATTCCGCTACACTTCTGTATTTTATAAGGAGCCGGGTGTCTGATGGAGGAATATGGTACTTTTCCGTATAACGCTGATATTTTTCTTCCGGCAGTTCCGGAAGAGCCTGCCGAATAGAAGCTATATCTTTTTCCGTAAGGATTACGGGAGGCAGATCGGGTTCGGGAAAATATCGGTAGTCGTCCGCGCCTTCTTTGCCGCGCATAGATTCGGTTTTCCCTTTTTCAACATTATACCGAAGGGTTTCCCGAAGAATGGGGGTATCTTTTTCCAAGAGGGAAATCTGACGGCGGGTTTCATATTCCATTGCCTTCACCATGTTGGAAAGGGAATTCATATTTTTGATTTCCGTACGTTCCCCAAAATCCGTTTCTCCCTGGCGGCGCACGGAAAGGTTTACATCGCACCGAAGGGAACCTTCCTGCATTCTGCCGTCGGAAACACCAAGATAACGGAGAATTTTCTGCAATTCCTCCACATACTCCCGAGCCTCCTCAGGAGAACGGATATCGGGCTCTGTCACGATTTCGATCAAGGGGACTCCGCAGCGGTTATAATCAATGCGGATAGACTCCCCTTCATGGAGAAGCTTGCCTGCGTCCTCTTCAATATGGATACGGCGGATCCGGATTTTTCGTCCATTTTGCAGGCGGATCCACCCGTTTTCGCAGATGGGGTGCTCGAATTGGGTGATTTGATAGGCTTTGGGAAGATCTGGATAACAGTAATTTTTGCGATCCATTCTGGAATAGAGGTTTATCCGGCAATGTGTGGCAAGACCAGCCAGCACAGCAAACTCTACAACCTTTTGATTAAGCTTTGGCAGGGAACCGGGCATTCCCATGCAAACAGGGCAGCAATGTGTATTGGGTGCTCCCCCGAAGGCAGTGGAACAGCCGCAAAAGATTTTGGTTGCTGTGGAAAGTTCCGCATGGGTTTCCAGCCCGGCGACCATTTCATATTCACAGGCCCAGTTTTCCAAGAGACACACCTCCTGCTGTTTTTTCCGCAAACACCGGCGGCATGGGAACCGGTGAAGAAGCTTCTTCATATTGCCAGGCCAGATTCAGGAGAAGAGGTTCCCCAAAGGCTTTTCCAATGAGCTGGGCGCCTATGGGAAGCCCTTCCAAGGTGATTCCGCAGGGAAAGCTTAGAGCTGGAAGGCCGGCGCAATTTGCCGCTACAGTGCAGAAATCTGCCTCAAAATTTTCCACGGCGTCGCTGCCCAGCATTCCAAGGGGAAAAGCGGCGGTAGAAGTTGTGGGGAGAAGCAGGCAGTCGAAGGATTCTAAAGCGCTTTTGAGCTGCTGCGTCAGCGATCTCCGTAATGCCTGGGCTTTACGGTAGAAAGCATCGTAATACCCTGCGCTGAGCACAAAGGTCCCAAGAAGGATGCGTCTTTTCACTTCTCTTCCAAATCCCTCACTGCGGGCTCGGAGAATACGTTCCCGCCAGCCTTCTTCCTCTTTCGGGGCGGGAGTGTATCCATATCGTATACCATCGTAGCGGCCCAGATTGGAGGAAGCCTCCGCACAGGCCAATACGTAGTAGATTTGCAGGCCTTCCGTCAAAAGGGGAACGCTGCATTCTTCCGTGTGTGCTCCCATTCTTTCCAATACTTTGGCGGTTTTGAGAACAGCGTCTCGTATCTCCTGCCGACTGCCTTGAAATCCTTCCCGAAGTATACCGATTCGTATTCCTTTCAGAGAGGTTCCAAGGGCTTTTACTGCGGAAGAGGGAGCTCCTGTGCAGGTGGGATCCATAGGATCCGGCTTGGCTATGGAGTCCAGCACAATGGCTGCATCCATGGCAGATGCGGCCATAGGGCCGATTTGGTCAAAGCTGGAAGCATGGGCGATCAGCCCATAGCGGGACACGGCTCCGTAGGTAGGCTTGATTCCCACCAAGCCGCAGAACGAAGCAGGCTGGCGGATGGATCCGCCCGTGTCCGTTCCCAGAGAATAGGCGGCGAGGCCGGATGCTACAGCTGCCGCCGACCCTCCGGAGCTTCCTCCGGGTACTCTGTCTTTTCCATAGGGGTTCAGCGTACTTCCAAAACACGAGGTTTCACAGGTGGAGCCCATGGCGAATTCATCCATATTAGCTTTCCCCAGCAGTAGGGCATTTTGTTCTTTCAAAAGCTTCCAGGCGGTGGCGTCATAGACGGGGATATATTCCTTCAGCATCTTGGAACAGCAGGTAGTAGGAATTCCTTCTGTGGAGAGATTGTCTTTAAGAGCCATGGGGATTCCTTCCAGGGAAGCCAACGTTTCCCCTTTTGCTATGCGCTGGTCAACGCGGTCTGCAGTTTCAAGGGCTTTTTCGGCAGTTAAAAGGACATACGCATTAAGCGGGGATTTTTCTGCCGCGCTGAGATACGCTTTTGCCAGCTCGCGGCAGGAACATTCTTTTTGCAGCAGAAGACGCTGCAGAGGAAGAATGCGGTCTTTTTTATGAGAAGGTAAACCAGCGGACGCATTCTTCGTTCCATAAAGGGGCAAATCCATCATATACATTCTTGGGCTTCCTTTGGGAAGCCGCTCCTTTCTTGAGTCTGCCTTTTAGGATTCCCGGAATTTCAAAATTTTCCCCTGGTAAGGAAAAAGGCTTCGTCTTTTTCGGGGGCATTTTGCAAAACAACCTCTTGCTTTAAGGAAGGGGCAAGAATATCCGGCCGCAATTCGCTAGAAGATTGCGTGGAGGTATCCTTTTCTGTTTCCGGGTAGGAGAAATCCCCTAATTTTTCGGCAAAAGCAACCATGGCTTCCAGATCCGCACGCAGAGAGAGCTTCTCTTCTTCTGAAAGCGAGAGGTTGGCGAGAGAAAGAAGGCGGCTCCATTCTTCTGGTATAAGCATGGGAAAAGCCCTCCTTTTTATATAGAATAATAAAAAGGGCGGATACGCCGGACATCACCGGGTTCCGCCCCGAAAGAGTTGAAATTAGGCAGCTACGATTTTTTTCAGCAGCTCCACGATGGTATCCATACTTTGGATGGGAACATATTCAAAGCGGCCATGGGCATTGGCTCCGCCTGCGCAGAGATTGGGGCAAAGAATGCCCATATAGGAAAGCCGGGAACCGTCTGTTCCTCCGCGGATGGGCACGCTGATGGGCGTAATTCCCATAGATTCCATGATCTGGCGCACATTCTCCACCAATTCCATATGCTCTTCCAGAACTTCCCGCATATTGTAATAGGAATCTGTAATTTTCAGTTCAAAGGTGCCTTCCCCGTATTTTTCGTTCAGGAAAGCAGCTGTCTTCACGAAAAACGCTTTTTTCTCCTCAAATTTTTCCCTGGAATGGTCGCGGATAATGTATCGGAGGGTAGCCAACTCCTCGCAGCCATCTATATGATTGAGATGGTGGAACCCTTCATAGCCTTCCGTATTTTCGGGTATTTCCCGGGAGGGCAGCATCGAATTAAATTCTATCCCCAGAAGGATTGCGTTTTTCATTTTGTTTTTAGCGCTTCCAGGGTGGATGCTTAGACCGTGAACAGTGAGATCAGCAGAAGCGGCATTGAAATTTTCATATTCGATTTCACCGGGCTTGCCTCCGTCCAGCGTATAGGCGATTTTAGCGCCAAAGCCTTCCACATCAAAGAGGTCAGCGCCCCGCCCGATTTCTTCGTCCGGGGTAAAGGCGATGCAGATGGTTCTGTGGGGCGGATTCTCTTTTTGCAGGAACTCCACCAGCCCCATAATTTCCGCAATGCCGGCCTTGTCGTCGGAGCCCAGAAGAGTGGTTCCGTCGGTCACAATAATATCCTGGCCCACATACTCCTTCAGATCCGGATATTCTTTGGGGCTTAATACAATATTTTTTTCTTCGTTTAACAGAATATCGTTTCCGTCGTATTGCGAGACGATCCGAGGTTTAATATTGTTTCCGGGGGCGGCGTCGCTTGTGTCCATGTGAGCGATAAGCCCAAGGGGAGGAAGCTGTGTATCACAGTTTTGGGGAATGGAAGCGTATACATAGCCGTGCTCATCCACTCTTGCGTCGGTCACCCCCAGCTCCAAGAGCTCTTTTACCAACTCGCCTGCGAATACCCGCTGATTCTCTGTACTGGGGCATTGAGGGTTCTTTTCATTGGAGGTAGTATCGTAGCTTACATACTTTAAAAAACGTTCATAGGTTTTCACAAAAACAACTCCTTTATCTTTTCTGTATGAAACTCTACCGGCGTTCTCTGCATACCGCCCGGAAAGATGTCGTAAACCTTTTTCATAATACATCACTTTTTGCGAAAGCACAACCAAAACACCTGGGATTTCTGTAGATTCCTTTAGTAGAAAGGGAATCTTCTAAATACCAGCAAAAGTTATATTCTGCTGTTTTTCAATTCCTCCAGAAAGGGTTTCCACACACTTTTCAGCGTATCCACCGCTGGCTCGATATCCTCCGGAGGAATACCGGAAAAGCCAATTACCATAACCGCATGGCTTCCTTCCCGGCGGTAGCGCAGGCGTATTCCGGCTTCATCAGCGGATTTTACCAGTTTTTCGGCAAGAGGCTGCGGCAGGGAAAAGGAACAATAAAGAGCGGTTTCCTGCAGAATAAAGCGCATAGAGGGAAAAGCCTCCCGAAGGGCTTTCAGCATCAGCTGGCTTTTTTCTCCATAAAGCTTACGCAGCCTGCGTAAATGCCGCTCCATCTGTCCGCTGCCAATATAGGAGGCCAGAGCAAGCTGTTCTGTTTTGGATGCGGTTTGGTTATAGTTAGAGGCTCTTCTCCGGTATATAGCAGCCAATTCCTGGGGAAGAGCCATATAGCTGATTCGAACAGAGGGCAGAAGAAGCTTGGAAAAAGACCCCAGATATACTACCGGCTGATTTTCTCCAATCCCCTGCAGAGCGGGTATGGGTCTTGCGTTATAGCGAAGCTCTCCGTTGTAGTCATCCTCTATGATAAGGCCGCCTGCTTCCCGGGCCCAGTCCAAAAGTTCATATCGCCGGCTCATAGGAATAGCGCTTGTTTTTTCACTGGCGTGTGAAGGATTTACATAGATAAGACGTACACCGGATTGCTTCAGCTGGCAGATGGAAGGGCCTTCTCCGTCATCGGAGAGAAAACGGATTCCTATGTTACAGTCGGAAAACACCTGTTCCGCCTGCCGGAAACCCTGTTCCACCAGCGCAACCTGTTTTTCTCCTGTCAGACCGCAGACAATGGAAAGAAGCGTCTGGGTGCCTGCTGCCACAACGATATTTTCCGGGCTCGCAAAGACGCCTCTAAGCCGGTAAGCGTATTCTGAAAGGGCTTCCCGAAGGGTGAGTTCCCCTTGGGGGTTACCATAGGAGGTCAGAAGATCCTGACGGTTCAGCACATCCCGTATATGCCGTTTCCAGAGTTTTAAATCGGTATGGGAGTTGTCTATTCTGTCGGTCCCCAAATCGAACCGGGCATGAGAAACCGGAACAGGAGCAGGCAACTGCCGCCCGGGAGAAGGAGACGCAAGCCTGCGGCTGCCAAAGATAACGAAATATCCCCGCTGGGGTTCGCTTCGGATATATCCTTCCACGGATAGCTGCTGATACGCGTTTTCGATAGTGGTGCGGCTGATGCCTAAATCTTCCGAAAGTTTACGGATAGAAGGCACCCGATCCCCTTTTTGCAGTTTTCCCGATTCAATGGCCTGTTTCAGCGCCCCATACAGCTGCTCATAGAGAGCGCCGTTTCCGGGATGCAATGTTATATAATCATACGCCATATTGCCTGTAATCCTTTCTTCTATTGCGAGCTACGCAAAAACTGTGTTCTTTATATTTTTATAAACTGTGTATTTTAAAGAGCTCAGTTTTACGATATTATAATAGCACAGTTCTAAATCCTTTGCAACGGGGGCGCAACATATGAAAGTAAATGTAACAAAAAAAGATCCGATCATCAATATTGCTTTTACAGGAATGCTGGCAGCCGTAGTGCTGGTTGGATATTATCTGAGCATAAAATTCCCTTTGATGGGGGCAAAAGCGCAGATTGGTTTCGGCAATGTGTTCGGTATCCTTTCCGGTCTCCTGCTGGGGCCAGTCTACGGTGGATTTTCCGCCGGTATCGGCGGCGCAATATACGATCTTACCAGCGGATGGGCGGATACTGCACTCCTTACACTTGTGACCAAATTCATTATGGGGTTTGTGGCCGGTATGATCGCCTGGTGGGGAAAAGAAGTGCGCATGCCCTCCCTGAAAAGGGTAATTACAGCGGCTGTTATCGGTTCTGTCACATATAGTCTTCTGTATTTGGGAAACGGTTATATCGAAGCTGTTTTGATGGGAAATGCCCAGGAAGCTATCCAGTATATTATGGGTGTGAAAGTGGCTGTGACATTTGTGAATGCGATTATCGCCGATGTGATTGCCGTGCCGCTGTTTATGGCAATACGGAAACCGCTTGCCGGTGCAAAGATACTTTATTCCAATTGACGGAATAGATCCAAAACCGCATATGCTAAAATAAAAGGGCTTTCCGATAAGGAAAGCCCTTTGTGTTTTTATGCAATTTTATGGCTACACTTTCGCGGATACAGATAATTAAAATCGGAGCATTTCTTCTAACCGGTTATGTAGACGCTCAAAATACGCCAATTGTTCCCGAGACTCTGCTTTTCGACCTGAAAAATAATATTCTACGCAGCCGGTGTTTTCTTCCAGAAGATTTTGTGTTTTCAGTATGTCTTTAAGATGATTCACGGTTCCGCAGCTTCCATCGATCAGTTCCGTGGAAGAAGGGAACAGGCGGGAAAAGGTATCTTTGAAGTAATTAAAATGTGTGCAGCCTAAAACAAGAGCGGAATAATCCTCCAGATGAAAGGGAGCCAACTCTCCTCTTAGATAGTTTTCCACGGCCTGTGAGGTGAATTCTTCCCGCTCTGCAAAACGAACCAGTTCAGGCAGCGGCAGAAGATCCACTGTGTGGTGTTTATCTACCTGATGGAGAAGGTTTCGCAGCTTTTCTTCCCGCAGTGTCAGGGGCGTTGCCGCTACCATTACTCGTTTTCCTTCTTCTTCCCTGGCGACAGCGGGTTTAACGGCCGGTTCCATCCCCAGAATGGGAAGGGAGTACCGGCTCCTTAAAGTCTTTATAGCCGCGCTGGTAGCGGTATTGCAGGCGATTATAACTGCCTTGACACCCTTGCCCAGCATAAAGCGGAGGGCGTTATCCACAAATTCCAGAATTTCTTCTTTGGGACGTATACCATAGGGGACGTGATCCGTATCCGCATAATACAGATATTCTTCCTGGGGCAAGGTAATCATGGCCTGATGCAGAACGGTCAGCCCTCCGATACCGGAATCGAAAATACCGATTTTCATTCTTTGCCGGCCTCCCTTTTCTCAGGTTCGTTGCCTCTTGCTTCCTTAATAGCCGATTTTCCCAAACGGACATATTCTTCTCCGTTATTCCGGATAGATTCTTTTTCCTGCTCTGTCAGCGGTCGGATTACTTTGGCAGGGCTTCCCAGGGCCAGCATACCATCAGGTATCCGGGTACCCTGGGTCAAAAGAGCGCCTGCACCGATGATGCAGTCTTTCCCCACATGGCAACCGTTTAGCAGGATAGCCCCCATACCGATTAGGGATTGGCTTTCAATCCGGCAGCCATGGAGAATTGCTCCGTGTCCGATTGTAACGCCGTCTTCGATAGTAAGCGGCATACCTTCGTCTACATGGAGAATACAGCCATCCTGTATATTACTTCCGCAGCCGATGCGAATAGGGGCTGCGTCTCCCCGTATAACAGCGTTATACCAGACAGATGCGTTTTCTTCTATGGTCACATCCCCGACGATCTGTGCCCCCGGGGCAATATATACGCTTTTATGCAGCTTTGGCATATTCATGGTTCCCTCCAGGAGTATTCGTAACTGTATGACTCAGTATACCCCTCAAACCGGGGGAAAGTCAAATAGAAAGGATGGTCTGCAAGTGAGCACGAGGCTTTTCTTTCTAGGGCAAACATGGTATACTGAAAAAAACATATGTGCGGGAGGAGGCCAAAGGGTGTTTCAGGTTAAACTTTCTGTTCGGGATCTTGTAGAATTTGTCCTGCGGGAAGGGGATATTGACAATACCCAGGGAGGAGGCAAACTCCTGGAAAGAGCTTTGGAAGGAGCTAGGATCCACCGCCAGCTGCAAAAAGAAGCCGGAGAAGGCTATGAGGCGGAAGTATTCCTTTCCCATGAAGAAGTAATGGACGGTATCCTGTATCATGTGGAAGGAAGAGCCGATGGTATTTTCGAGACGCCCCAGGGCGATGTAATCGATGAGATCAAAACTACGGAAATCCCTATTGAAAAAATTACTGAGGATTTTCAACCTCTTCACTGGGCCCAGGCTAAATGCTACGGGTATATTTGGAGCCTGAAAAACGAGCTCTCCAGTGTATTTGTCCGCCTGACATATTGCCAGACGGAAACGGGTGAAACCCGCCGTTTTATAAAGGAATTTACCTTTTCCGATCTGCAGGATTTTTTTCAGGATCTGCTTCGGGGCTACCGTAAATGGGCAGAATTTTCCCGGGATTGGAAAGAGGTTTCCCAACAGTCCGCAAAAGATTTATCCTTTCCGTTTCCTGTATACAGACCCGGCCAGCGAAAAATGGCCGCAGCAGTCTACAGGAGCATTCGGGATGGGAAAAGGCTTTTTTGCCAGGCGCCTACAGGTATCGGGAAGACCATGTCTTCTCTCTTTCCTGCGGTAAAAGCGATGGGCGAGGGGTGCTGTGAAAAGATTTTTTATCTTACAGCCCGCACTACAACCAGGCAAGCTGCCTGGGATGCATCGGATTTTCTGGCGCAAAAGGGTCTTGCCATGAAAACCATCCTTTTGACAGCGAAAGATAAAATTTGCCCTATGGAGGAGAGAAATTGCAATCCCGTGGATTGCCCCCGTGCGGCTGGCCATTTCGACCGGGTAAACGACGCCATATACGCCCTTTTGCAGGAACATAACCGGATCGGGCGAAATCTTCTGGAAATATACGGGGAGCGCTACTGCGTCTGCCCCTTTGAGCTGGGGCTGGATGTTTCGCTTTGGTGTGACCTTATCATCTGCGACTATAATTATCTGTTTGACCCACAGGCTTCTCTGAAACGGTTTTTCGGGGAAAAGGAAAACAAAGAGGACTATGTATTCTTGATTGATGAAGCTCATAATCTGCCGGACAGGGCCCGGGATATGTATAGCACAGGCATTAAAAAAGCCGATGTATTGGAGCTTCGCCGAAAAACAGGGGAGGATAGAACCCTCAAAAATCTATTGAGCCGCCTGAATACGGCTTTTCTGGATCTGAAACACGACGCTGAGGAGGATAGCCCGGATGGCTATGCTGTGCAGAAAACCCTTCCCGACGGCTTTCGGAAGGCGGCGGAAAAATTTGCAGCCAGCTGCCAGGATTGGCTGGATACTCGAAAGGAAAGCCCGCTGCGAAAGGAAGTTTTGGAGTTCTATTTTCAAGTTCTTTTTTTCAACAAGCTGGCTGAACTGTATGACGATCATTTTATCACAACCGTAACATTTGGGGAAAAGGATACATCCATAAAAATCCTCTGTCTGGATCCCTCCGCCTTGGTGGATAAGAGCCTGGAAAAGGGGCGGGCGGCAATTTTGTTTTCTGCTACTTTATCCCCGCTTTCCTATTTTGAAAAAGTCTTGGGCTGTGACGGTGCTTTATCCTGCGCTCTGCCTTCTCCATATCCCCGGGAGAACAGAAGGCTTTTTGTAGCGGATCGGGTCAGCACCAAATATGCGGACCGGGAAAGAACCCTTGAGCAGGTAGCCCGGCTGCTCAGCACGTTTATTTCCGGGAGAACGGGAAATTATCTTGTGTATTTTCCCTCTTACCGATATATGGAAGAAGCGATCGAAAAATTCCGGGAGCTTGCACCGGAAGTAAAGATTCTATCTCAGGCTTCTGTTATGACAGATATGGAGAAAGAGGAGTTCCTCGCTTGTTTTGACGAGGATCCAGCCGAAACCCTGGTAGGATTCTGCGTCCTAGGAGGCATATATTCCGAAGGGATTGACCTGAAAGGGGAAAGGCTTATAGGAACCGCTGTTATAGGAGTTGGTCTTCCCCAGGTGAACCGGGAACAGGAATTGCTGCGGTCCTATTTTGAAAATGCGATGGGCAGCGGCTTTGCGTTTGCCTATCAGTATCCCGGAATGAATAAGGTGCTGCAGGCCGCGGGACGAGTGATCCGCTCCGAAAAGGATAAGGGCGCCGTCCTTTTTATAGATTCCCGCTTTTCCCAGCTGTCTTACCGTTCTCTCCTTCCTCCCCATTTGGAGGATTGCCGCCAGAGAATCGGCACGCCGGAGGAATTGAAAGACGCTTTGCGCCGGTTTTGGCAGGAACCGTGAAGCCTCCAGTGTCATTGAGAAGAGTATAGAAAAGAAAACAGGCACCGTTTCCTGATGCAGGAAGCGGTGCCTGTTTAATATAGGGAATGGTTACTTTAATATACCTACAATTTAACGCTCGGATTTTAAAAGTGCATAATAGCTAGCGTCACATATGCCTTGGTTATTTCGATCAGAACTACGTAAAGTCCCTTCATACTTCATGCCGCATTTTTTCATTACTTTACCTGAATTAGGGTTCCTCGGATCATGCCGGCTCTCTATACGATTTACGTCTACAATATCAAAAAGAAAATCCATTACTGCTTTTAATGCCTCTGCTGTGATGCCGTTATGCCACCAAGTTTTTCCGATACAATAGCCGACCTGCATCATGGAAACATCTTCGTTCATATGCACAATAGCAATGCTTCCAATGGGTTCTCCTATTTCCTTCAATACGATAGCCCATTGATAATACCTTTCACTTTCATATGCTTTTACCCAATCTGCTATAACCTTCTGGCTTACTTTCTGGTTTGGATGAGGAGGCCATGTTAAATATTTTGTAACCTCCTCGTCTGCTGCCCAGTTTTTATACATGGCTATGGCATCTTCATTCACAAATCTTCTTAAAACTAATCTCTCAGTTTCTAACCTTTGTGTACCGCTATGTTTCATAAGCGAATCCCCTTTTTGGCAAGTTGTTTTGTATATTAACTGACTGAAAAAGACTGAGAGAGACACCTCCTTATGTGGAGTCTCTCTTATCCGGCCTTTTTTGTTTTCAAGCGGAAATAGATCTGCTTCTGCCCGCCTCCGGAGGACATTTTTTGTATCTCATAGTCTCCTAGGGATTTGATAAAAGGGGTCAGTTTGGAAAAACCATAATTGCGGACATCAAAATCCGGCATGCGCTTGGAAAGCTGATCCCCCAATTTTCCAGAAGAAAGCCAGCCGTCTTCGTCGGAAAATTTGTCAATTATAGCCCGTATTGTGTTTCGGATCCTCTTCAGGTCGTTTTTCTTCCGTTTATCGTTGGGCTTTTTGGATGGCGCTGTTTCTACAGTTTTTGTTTCAGGCGGAGTTTCAGGGCTTTCTTCTTTTTCCTGTTCCTGCTGATTGGAATACAATAGATCCAGGTATTTAAACTGATTGCAGGCGGAAATAAAAGGCTGGGGCGTTTTTTCTTCTCCCATGCCGATAACCTGCATGCCCGATTCTCGCAGTCTGGCCGCCAGCCGGGTAAAATCACTGTCGGAAGATACGATGCAGAAACCGTCCACTGTTCCGGAATACAGAATGTCCATGGCGTCGATAATCATAGCGGAATCCGTAGCGTTTTTGCCTGTGGTGTAGCTGTATTGCTGCATGGGAATAATAGAGTTAGCAAGAAGCACATTTTTCCAGGAGGCCAACCGAGAGCTGGTCCAGTCCCCATATATGCGCTTATAGGTGGCGATACCATTGTTGGCTGTTTCATCCAGAATCACTTTGATATATTTGTCTGAGATATTATCAGCGTCAATTAAAATCGCAAACCGCAGATCGCTGTCCATATAAAAGCCCTCCCAAAATATAAAAATATGCCGCAAAATCCATACAATCCGGATTATTTAGTATTACGTGGTAAGTAAAAATATATCTTTTTACCAATAGATCCTCTTTTTAGTATTATACCCTATTTTCCGTTTTCTTCCAACTATCCTATTTTGAGAGAAAATACAGGATGCCGGAAAGTTTATAAGGGGAAGATACAAGCAATATTTCATCATATGTATACCACATTTAGGGGATATATCAGAAAATGAAATGAATATACACAAAATTTAGTGCGTCTAATTTTTTGCTTTTTGAGTTGACACTGCTGAAAAAGTGTGCTATCCTGAACCCATGATCCTTCCTGTAACTGACGGAGCAGTGGATATATACCACAGGGGAGCAGGAAGCAGAAAAAACGCCGACCGTCTGGGCAGTGCTGCGATTGCAGCGCTGCCTTTTTTGTTCTTTCGTATGGTGAAGCAGAAAAGGGCAGCCTGCAGCGGCATGTGTGTATAGAAGGGAGACCGTATACATGGAGCAGTGGAAAACATTTAAACCGGGAGTTTGGCAGGAAGAAATCAACGTCAGGGATTTCATTCAGAAAAACTATACGCCCTATGACGGGAATGAAGACTTTTTAAAGCCTGCTACGGAACGTACGCTCTCGCTGCGCAAGGAATTTGAAGAACTTCTGCGGAAAGAACGGGAAAACGGCGGTGTATATAAAGTAGATACCAGGACAGCTATTACGCCTACATCCTTTGCACCGGGATATCTCCATAAGGAGAAAGAATTGATTGTCGGCCTGCAGACGGATGAACCTCTCAAAAGAGCCTGCAATCCTTTCGGCGGAATGCGTATGGTGCGGGAAGCCTGTGCCGCCTATGGCTATAGTGTATCCCCGGAACTGGAGGAAGAATTCAAGCTTCACAAGACCCATAACGATGGTGTATTCTCTGTTTATACCCCTGAAATCCGGGCAGCCCGGCACTGCGGGCTTATTACCGGATTGCCGGATGCATATGGCCGCGGGCGTATCATCGGAGACTACCGCCGTGTCGCCCTTTATGGTGTGGATAGACTGATCGAGCAGAAAAAGCAGGATAAGCTTTCCGTAGGGCGGGAAGCCATGCTTCACGAAACCATCCGTCTCAGCGAAGAATTGGCCGATCAGATCAAAGCTTTGGAAGATCTGAAAAAAATGGCCGAGATGTATGGCTTCGATATTTC
The DNA here is from genome assembly GCA_944380875.1 of uncultured Clostridia bacterium. Lineage (GTDB taxonomy): Bacteria > Bacillota > Clostridia > Oscillospirales > Acutalibacteraceae > UMGS1264. Next base: position 2,848 of record CALWJA010000064.1, on the reverse strand, counting down.
CCGCCCGGCTCAGAACGCCCTGGAAGCGGTTCAGTGGGTATATTTTGCCTATCTTGCTTCCATTAAGGAGCAAAACGGCGCTGCTATGAGCTTGGGGCGTGTTTCTACCTTCCTGGATATATATTTTGAGAGAGATCTGAAAAACGGCGTTTTGGATGAAACCCGTGCTCAGGAAATTATGGATGACTTTGTTATGAAGCTTCGTATGGCCCGTCATCTCCGCACCCCGGAGTATAACGAGCTTTTCGGGGGAGATCCCATGTGGATTACCGAATCCGTGGGCGGTGTAGGAGAAGACGGCCGCCATATGGTTACAAAGAACAGCTACCGGTTGCTCAACACCCTTTATAATTTGAATCCTGCGGCGGAACCGAATCTGACGATTCTCTGGTCTGAAAAGCTTCCCGAAACATGGAAGCGGTTTGTGGCCAAGGTTTCCTGCGATACGGATGCTTTGCAGTATGAGAACGACGACATTATGCGTCCTATTTATGGGGACGACTATGCCATCGCATGCTGTGTATCCGCCATGCGTGTGGGCAAGGATATGCAGTTCTTCGGCGCCAGAGCGAATCTTGCAAAGCTTGTCCTTCTGGCCATAAACGGCGGCCGGGATGAGCTCAAGAATCAGCAGGTAGGCCCGGAAATGGAGGTCTGGCCGGAGGAATATCTGGATTATGACAAGCTCATGGAACGCATCGATTTTTATCGCCCCTGGCTGGCGAAAACCTATGTAAACGCCATGAATATCATCCACTATATGCATGATAAATATGCCTATGAAAAGACCCAGATGGCTCTCCATGATACGGATGTGCGCAGGCTGATGGCATTTGGCATAGCGGGCATGAGCTGCATGGCGGATTCCCTTTCCGCTATCAAATACGCAAAGGTACGCTGTATAAGGGATCCGGAAACCGGCCTTGTGACGGATTTTGAAACGGAAGGAGATTTCCCCAAATTCGGAAACGATGACGACCGTGTGGATTCCATAGCTTGCGAGCAGGTGGAAAAATTCTATCAGGCCCTTTCTCAGAATCCTCTTTATAGAAAAGCTGTTCATACGCTCTCCATCCTGACGATCACTTCCAACGTGATGTATGGGAAAAAGACCGGCAATACTCCGGATGGCCGCAAAAAGGGCGAACCTCTGGCTCCCGGCGCCAACCCCATGTCCGGCAGGGATGTTTCCGGTGCTCTGGCTTCCCTGAATTCGGTGGCTAAGCTCAGTTATGATTACTGCCGGGACGGAATTTCCAACACCTTCTCCATTGTACCGGATGCGCTCGGCAGAGAGGAAGAGACACGGCTGAAAAATTTGGTGCAGATCCTTTCCGGCTATTTTGGTCAGAAAGCACATCATTTGAATGTGAATGTCCTGAATCGGGAGACTCTGATTGCGGCTTATGAACATCCGGAAGAGTATCCCAATTTGACTATCCGTGTGTCGGGTTACGCGGTGAATTTCTATAAGCTTTCCCGGGAACAGCAGCGGGAAGTCATTTCCCGGACTTTCCATGTTTCCGTATAAGAGGCGTTAAAATGGAAAATATTTCGGGAAGAATACATTCTGTGCAGTCTTTGGGTGCGGTTGACGGCCCCGGTCTCCGTTTTGTTGTGTTTATGCAGGGATGCCCTCTCCGGTGCGCGTATTGCCATAATCCGGATACCTGGAATTTTGCCGGGGGAGAGGAAACGGACCCCTCTGCGCTTGTAAAAAGAATCCTTCGTTTCCGCCCGTATTTTGGAGAAGAGGGGGGTGTTACCGTGACAGGGGGAGAACCCCTTCAGCAGCCGGAATTTGTGGGAGAGCTGTTCCGGCTTTTGCATGAGGAGGGAATCCATACGGCGTTGGATACTTCCGGAGCAGGGGATTTGAAGAAGGCCGAAAAGGTGCTGCAAAATACGGATCTTGTGCTGGCGGATTTAAAATTTTCCACAGAAGAGGAGTATCGCCAATACTGTAAAGGAAGCCTGGCTTCTACAGAGGCTTTTCTGCGGCAGGTGGAAAAACAGAAAATTCCCCTTTGGATCCGCCATGTGGTTGTTCCGGGTCTTACGGATATTCCTGAAAAATTGGAAGCCATATACAAAACGGCAAAAAAATATACAAACCTTCAAAAGATCGAATGGCTTCCTTTCCATACAATGTGCTTGGAGAAATATGAGCAGATGGGAATTCCATTTCCGTTGAAGGGCACAGAACCTATGGATAAAGAGCGGCTGAAAAAGCTGACGGAAGCATATGTTGTTTAAAAAATTCAAAATAAATTTGCAAAAGAAGGTGGGCTCGAAAGCGCCCGCCTTCTTTTTATAGTGTTTGAAAATATAAGCATGGGAAATAAACAAAAAAATAACGCTGGCAATACTGTTGGATTCTTAGTTTTTCTTCGGATATTTGCATTCTGTTTTAAGTGTATGAAAAAAGAGCCCTTCCCGGAAAGGAAAGGCTCTTCGCCGGCGGAAAACTTTTTCAGTCTTCCACCTTTTTGATTTTAAACATCTTTCTAAGGACAAAACTGGTTACACCCTTGCATTTCACCACTACGATCTTCATATGTATCCGACCTTTCCCTCAAATAGTTAGGAGCGAATCAGCGCCAATCCCAGGGAGACGATGATAACTGCAGCAATAAACAGAATCAGGCTTGTAGGGCAAAAACAGGAGAGGATTAATCCAAGCCCAAAACAGACGGCATGCTGCGCCCTGGGGCGGCATTTTATTCTTTTCATATACTCACCGCCGTTTCAACCGTTACACTATCAGTATATACAGCGGCGGCTGATTGGGTTCCTGCCTTCTGGCTAACGAAAATTTCGTTAGCCTATTTTACGGGATATAGTTGCT
>CALWJA010000063.1 GCA_944380875.1 uncultured Clostridia bacterium | reverse complement strand
TGAAAGTATCCGGCCCTGCATATCTAAAAAAGGTCACTTTTCCTTTTGGTTCCCAGGGAATCCTTTACGGCACAAAAGAGGATGGAACCGAGATTTCCGTATTGGAGCCCTCCATTTCAGGGAATTTCTCCGTTTACGGCAGAGGGAATCTCAATGGAGCGGGAGGAGGCGCAGGGAGTGGCGGCACAACCTACGTAATGGGGCACAATATCGGATTTCGTATATCCGACATCGCCTCGGGGGTACAAAGCTGGAATCCCTATATACACAAGGGGGATTCTATGGATTTTGGCATAAACACCAGCGGCTTTATCAACACAGCGGGAGATCATGTAATATTCATCATCCCTTTGCACAAACCGGTTGTAGGGAATCCTACGGTTACAGCTTCTTCCATAAACGGTATGATCGTTCGGGCAAACGGCGCATTCCTGCTGAACTCCAGCGATACAAAATATGTAAAGCCATCTTCTTATGACGTTGCATTAGGCCCCAGTTATGTGCGGATCACCGCCAACTTTTCTACTGCTTCCGCTACAAAAAATACGGCTGTAGGCCTTCAATGGAGCGGAAGACTTATATTTTCATAAAGGAGGGAAAGAATATGGCGTTATATAAAGCCATTCGCCAGGAGGACGGCGTTACAACCCATTACCACAGAATTTTATATGTGCAGATCACCACAAACCGGCAGAATTCCATTGCGGTTCTTTCTTATGTGGATGGGGAAGCCAGGCAGGAAGAAAAGGCGGCTGTACAGGCACAGCCCTATAGCAAAAGCATTACTTATGAGACGGATTACGATCCAAACATGACCATCGAATCCGCCTACGGCTATCTGAAAACGCTGCCCGAATTTGCGGGCGCGGAGAATGTATAGAGGTTAAAGGGAGGAAAAATATGCTGAAAAACACAAAAGGCATCGACGTTTCCCACCACCAGGGAGAAATTGATTGGAAAAAAGTGAAAATAGACGGCGTGAAATTCGCTGTTATCCGGGCGGGATTCGGAAATTCCGCTGCCCAAAAGGACAAGCAGTTTGAGGTGAACATGAAAGGCGCCCTCGGGGAGAAAATCCCCGTAGGCGCCTATTGGTTCAGCTACGCGGTGGACGCAAAAGACGCTTTAAAAGAAGCGGAAGTCTGCCATTCCATTTTGAAGTCCTATAAAAACAAGCTCACCCTGCCTGTTTTCTTCGACTTCGAGTATGATTCGGAAACCTATAACGGCGAAATCACCTATACCCGCCAGGGCCGCACGGACATTATCCGGGCTTTCTGCGAGGCCATGAAAGGCTATGGGTATAAGGTGGGCTATTACACCAACCGGGACTATATCCAAAACCGGATCGACAAAGCCCGCCTCCCCTATGATCTGTGGCTGGCGGATTATTCCGGGGGCCCGGATTATGACTGCGCTATCCAGCAGACTTCCAGCACGGGAAAGGCAAACGGGATTTCGGGGAATGTAGACCTGAACACCTGTTTTGCGGAATATGAAGAAGCGGGAACAGCTACTCCTTCAGAGCCGGAATCCACATCCAAATATAGAGCTGGAGATACCGTAAGAGTATTGAAAGCGGAAGTTTATGGCGGAGGAAGTTTCCGAACTTACGCGGATACATATGAGGTGCTGGAGGTATCCGGGGATCGGGTGGTGATCGGACTAAATGGCGTTGTAACGGCAGCTGTTCACGAGAAGAACCTGAAAAAGGTTTCCGGCGAATCCAACTCTGGTGCTGATACGGCTACGCTAAAACAGGGCGATACGGTAAAGGTCCTCAAAAATCAGGTTTATGGAGGCGGCACATTCAAGGTGTATTACGACACATATGAAGTGCTGCAGGTATCCGGAGAGAGGGCTGTGATCGGCGTGAACAATGTGGTCACAGCCGCAGTAAATGTGAAGAACCTGAGAAAGGTGTGAGGTGCGGATTGAATCCGGAGATACTTATTTCGATCCTTTCCCTTGCGGGGACTTTATGCGGCTCGATTATTGGATGTATGGCCGCCAACAGACTATCCAACTATCGGATTGGACAGTTGGAAGAAAAAGTAGATAAACACAATCATCTGGTGGAGCGTATGGTGATAGTGGAGCAATCCACAAAATCAGCTCATCACCGCATTGATGAGATTCGGGAGGAGATTGATAACCATGAAAATTAACTGGAAAGTGCGGTTAAAGAACCCAGTGTTTTGGGCAAATCTGGCGGCTGCTATTGTGCTGCCCGTGCTCACCTATATGGGGCTTAACTGGAGTGATATGACCACTTGGGGAGCCTTTTTTTCCACTATGGGAAGGGCCTTTGAAAATCCGGTACTTGTGGTTTCCGTAGTTGTTTCGGTTTGGAATCTTTTGTATGATCCCACAACGGCGGGGTTGTGCGATAGTAAGCAGGCTATGACGTATCAGGAACCGAAAAAAGATACGGCAAAATAAGAATGTAAAAAGCATAGAAAAGGCGCTGAGAGAAAAATTCTCTCAGCGCCTTTTTTTATTACCTTATACATAAAAATTCTATTCAAATATTTATCCCTTTCTGGAATGGTGCAGGAAGGCGGGGCGAAGGGAGTTAGGATGTTTCTGGGAAGAACTAGTATCTGCATCCTCGTGGATACTTTCCTTTTTTTGTCTTAGTGCTTCTTGCTTATAATCTGCCAAAAATTCGGCAATGCTGGAAGGGTTTTCTCCGGAACGAAGTAATTGGATCAGCATAGGAGGATGCCCCAGGGAGAGATTAGATTTAACGGCATTTTTTTGAGCAGCCGTATACCGGCTTCCGGCTTTTTCCAGTATTTCTCGTATGTGGGGAATTTCTACGCCTACAAATCGTTCTCCATGTACTGCAAAAAGTTTTATTTTCCCCGTTTCTTCCCAGGGAATAAATCCCAGGCTTGCAGAAGTGGAAAAATCAAAAATGCCTTCGCTGTTGGCTATGAGAAGAGGGCGTGGGTGAATCATTCGCCGTATCTTAAGCAAAAGATTTGCCCCGGCAAGTATGGAACCAATCCAACCTACGGCAGAAAAGAATCCACGAAATTCTTCTGAAATTTCAGAGGAAAAAATCATCAGCAGGAAGAAAACAAACACCATAGCGCTGCAGAATAAAAGTACAGCCTGTCCACTACGTTTTCTGCGAATTATAATAGGTTTCATGCGTTTTCCTCCTTTTTCTGTAATGCTTCCATATTACACACTCTTTCTAGTATAAGTATATCATATTTTACAGGGAATTACGCAATATTGAAAATATTTTTTATGAACAATATATTACGTTTTTCTGTCTTTTTGCTCTTGTTTTTACATTGGCAACATAGGTACTGTTGCTAATAACCATAGTAAGATTTGCTATAGGCTGGGTGTTCTTGCCAACAACAACAGAATATGATAAAATTTATATATGGAAAAAAGAAAGAATTAAACAGAAAAAATTCCCGGTTTGTCCCTTGCGGGATAAACCGGGAATTTTTGTTGTTTTGGTGAAATTTGAAAAAATCAGGAGAGTTCAAACTGGCCGGTGTAGAGCTGGTAATATTTCCCCTTTTGGGCAAGAAGCTCTTCGTGGTTGCCCTGCTCAATAATACGGCCATGCTCCAGAACGATAATAATGTCGGAATTGCGGACAGTGGAAAGCCGGTGTGCAATGACGAAAACAGTCCTGCCGCGCATCAAATCATCCATACCCTGCTCAATCAAATGCTCTGTACGGGTATCGATACTGCTGGTAGCTTCATCCAGAATGAGAACGGGCGGATCGGCTACAGCAGCCCGGGCAATGGCCAAAAGCTGCCTTTGTCCCTGGCTCAGGTTTCCGCCATCGGAGGAAAGCATGGTATCATATCCGTGGGAAAGATGCCGGATAAAGGGATCAGCGTTCGCCAGCTTAGCGGCCTTTTCCACCTCTTCATCGGTGGCATCCAATTTGCCGTAGCGGATATTGTCCCGGACAGTGCCGGTGAACAGGTGAGTATCCTGCAGAACCATAGCAAGGCTTCGGCGCAAGTCATCTTTCTTGATCTTGTTAATGTTGATGCCGTCATAACGAATCTTTCCATCCGGCACATCGTAGAACCGGTTGATCAGGTTGGTAATGGTAGTTTTACCCGCGCCTGTACTGCCCACAAGAGCTATTTTCTGGCCGGGGTGCGCCATGATGGTAAGATCGTGAAGCACGGTTTTATTGGGTTCATATCCGAAGGTAACGGAATCAAATTCCACAGCTCCCGTCAGCTCCGTATAGGTCAGCGTGCCGTCGTGATGAGGATGCTTCCATGCCCAGAGCCCGGTGCGTTCTGCGCATTCTTCCAGCGTGCCGTCTGCTTTCCGGCGGGCATTGACCAACGTTACATACCCTTCGTCGGTTTCCGGTTCCTGGTCGATGACCTCAAAGATCCGTTCGGCGCCGGCAAGGGCAGCCAGAAGGGAGTTCACCAGCATACTGATCTGGGAGATGGGCTGGGAGAAGGAACGGGAATACTGCAGGAAGCTGGCGATGGAGCCGATATCCAAAGCGCCTCCAATGGAAAGGAGAGCGCCGCATGCGGCGATAAGTGCATATGTCACATAGGAAAGGTTACCCATAACGGGCATAATCACGCTGGCGTAGATATTTGCTTTCGTGGCCGCCTGCCGCAGTTCCTCATTCAGCCCGGAAAATTCCGTCTTTACTGCGTTTTCATGGCAAAAGACCTTCACAACCTTCTGGCCTTCGATCATTTCTTCAATATAACCGTTAGCAGCTCCCAGAGCTTTTTGCTGGCGGCGGAAGTTTTTGGAGGAGCGGCTTCCGATGAATTTCACAATCCGGATCATAACAAACACCATGGCGATAATCAGGATTGTAAGCACAGGGCTTAAGATCAGCATCATAACGAAAGTACTCACAATGGTAATGCTGCTGGTCAAAAGCTGCACGGCACCCATGGTAATGGCTTCACGAAGGGTATCCACATCGTTGGTAAAGCGGCTCATAATCTCGCCATGGGTTCTGGTATCGAAATACCGGATGGGGAGATCTTGCAGCTTATTGAACAAATCGCTCCGAATGGAGTTAAGGGTTCCCTGGGTCACCTGGATCATCAACCGCTGCTGCCCATAGGAAGCCAGAGCTCCTGCCAAATATACGCCGCCCATCACGCACAGCATACGGATCAGTGGGCCGAAATCTTTTTCTTTTGCATTCACCATGGGGAGAATACACTCGTTGATAATGGGTTTGAGCATATATGTGCCGATAACCCCCGCCAAGGAACTGATAAGAACAAAGAATAATACCGCCAGAAGCAGCATTTTTCTCCGCACCATATAAGAAAGAATGCGTTTGATTGTGGCTTTTGTATCTTTGGGTTTCCCCATTTTTGCCATTTGTCTCATAGGAGGCATTTACTCCACCCCCTTCTGCTGGGATGTATACACATCTCTGTAAATTTCATTGGTTTCCAAAAGTTCTTCATGGGATCCCATCCCATCAATATGACCGTTTTCCAGAACGATGATCCGGTCCGCATCGGCCACGCTGGTGATACGCTGGGCGATAATTAGCTTTGTTGCGCCCGGTAAGCTGTGCCGCAGGGCTTCCCGGATGGAAGCATCCGTAGCGGTATCCACGGCGCTGGTGCTGTCATCCAAAATCAAAATTTTCGGATTGCAAAGAAGAGCTCTTGCAATGCAGAGACGCTGTTTCTGACCACCGGATACGTTAACGCCGCCCTGCCCCAGCATGGTATCATACCCATCTGGGAAAGACATAATGAAATCATGGGCGCTGGCCGCCTTGCAGGCTGCCTCTATCTCTTCCTGGGTTGCTTCCGCGTTGCCCCAGCGGAGATTGTCGCGGATAGTTCCTGTAAAGAGTACATTTTTCTGCAAAACCATGGCTACCTGGCTGCGCAATGTCTTCAGATTGTATTCTTTAACATTTCTGCCTCCAACCAGAACTTCCCCTTCCGTTACATCATACAGCCGGGGAATCAGCTGCACCAAGCTGGTCTTGGAAGAACCGGTGCCGCCGATAATACCAATGGTTTCGCCGGAATGGATGGTAAAATCTATATCGCTTAAGATATCGTCGCTGTTAGTAGCATACCGGAAATTCACATGGCGGAATGTAATGGAACCGTCCTTCACATCGGGTGAATCTTCCTCTTTGGCGCCTTCGATGTCGGGCTCCTCGGAGAGAACGGCAGAGATACGGGTCATAGATGCCCGGGAAAGGACAAGCTGTGTCAGCGCCATGCCAATCATCATCAGACTCATAAGGATCTGGGTAACATAATTGATGAAGCTGATCAGGGCGCCGGATAACATGGTGCCCTCAATGATCTTGTTGCCTCCGAACCAGAGAACGGCAATAATGCAGGAATACACCGTCAGGTTCATAATGGGCATATTCCAAACAATTACTTTTTCTGCTTTAATGGAAGCGGCCATGAGCATGTCGTTGACGTTTTTAAATTTGCCCTTTTCGTAATCGGAACGGACAAAAGCTTTCACAATCCGGATGCTGATCAGGTTTTCCTGAACAGTGGTATTCAGATTGTCATACTGGCGGAGCATTTTTTCAAAACGGGTAAAGGCCATTTTGGAAATAATAAAAATAGCCACTGCCAGAATGGGAATTGCCACCAGAAAAATGAGAGCCAGTTCCCCGTTGATGGTGAACGCCATGAAGGTAGCGCCTATAAGCATAACAGGCGACCGCATAAGCATGCGGATAATGGTGATAAGGGCATTTTGGGTATTGGTTACATCGGTTGTAAGCCGTGTAATAAGGGAAGCCGTGCTGAATTTATCGGTGTTGGAAAAGGAAAATTCCTGCACCTTATTGAAAAGGGCTCCCCGCAGGCAGGAAGCAAAACCTGCACCCGCTTCCGAAGAAAATTTGGAGGAGAGCATGCCTGCTCCCAGGCTGCACAGAGCCATGAGAATCATAAAAAGCCCTGTGATAATAACAACGGACAAATTTTTCTCCGGGATACCTACATCCACAATCCGGCTCATAAGGATAGGAATATTGATTTCCAATATTACTTCCAGGATGATGGAAAGAGGCCCCAGAATGGCCTGACGCCGGTATGGCTTCAGATAGGGCAAAAGTGTTCGTATCAATTGGTTTCCTCCTCTCCCGTCTGCTGGTGCAGCTCTTTTATAGTTTCCAGCAGAGAGAAAAAGTTTTTATCTTTATATTCTTCATTGGTAAGATTTTCTGCAATCCGTTCCAGGCAACGGCAAAAAATTTCCATTTCTTCAGGACTAATCCCCGCAACGGCGGATTTGTCTACTTTTTCCATCTGAAGATAAGATTCCTGGAGAAGTTTTTCTCCTTTTTCGGTAATTCGTAGGGTGCAGCGCCGCTGGTCTTTTGAATCTATTTCTTTCGTAAGAAGCCCTGATTTCTGCATGCGTTTTACAGAATTGGTGATGGAAGGTGTGGATACCCGGAGAAATTCAGCAATTTCCCGCTGATTGCAATCCGGATGCTGTTTTATGTATTGCAGCACAGGAGGCTGCCCCGGATAAAGGCCTATCATATTGGAAGTACGAAACATCTGAATGCGATGCAGGACATGGATTCGATCAATCAGATGCATAAGAGACGGCAAATGAGGATGAAATGTATCCCCAGAGATGGACCCGTTCATGTCGTCACCTCTTTTCATAATGAGAGTTGGGTATATTCTGCTTGTATGGTTTATAACCGGATTCATTATTGGGAAAAGGCTCTCAAATGATTGCATAGCCGATTAATTATTAATCAGCTAATTATACAGTATAAAAACGAAAAGAAGGATTGTCAAGGGTTGCTTTTGTTTTTTGTTTATTTTAGGAAGCAAAGATTGAAAATCTATTCATATAGAAAAAGAAATTGTGCAGAAATGGGGTATTATAGGAATCTATTCTGTATGATGTGCTATGAAAGAAAACAGTTGACAATCCATCCTATATCTTTCATAATGATAAAAGTATATTTCACAAGGGTAAAGAGGAGATTTTATTAAGTGTGCTCGAGCACATGAATATAGCAAAACTATTTTATTTTCAATTTTGAGAATGCGATGTATCTATAAGAATTAAGAAAGCGAGGTATTTCTATGAAACGGGAAGAAGCCAGAAAACTGGCAGAAAAACTTGTTGGAGAAATGACACTGGAGGAGAAAGCTTCCCAGCTTCGGTATGACGCCCCGGCCATTCCCCGGCTGGGAATTCCGGCCTATAACTGGTGGAACGAAGCCCTTCACGGGGTAGCCAGAGCGGGAACCGCTACCATGTTCCCCCAAGCCATTGGTATGGCAGCTATGTTTGACGCTCCCCTTATGAAAGAGATCGGCGATGTGATTTCCACGGAAGCCCGGGCAAAATACAATATGCAGTCTCAAAGGGACGACAGAGATATTTATAAAGGCCTTACCATGTGGTCCCCTAATATCAACATATTCCGTGATCCCCGCTGGGGACGCGGCCATGAGACCTACGGCGAGGATCCGTATCTTACTTCCCGGCTGGGAGCAGAATTTATCGAAGGCCTTCAGGGGGATGGAGAATATCTGAAAACGGCCGCCTGCGCCAAGCATTTTGCCGTGCACTCCGGCCCGGAGGGGCTGCGGCATTCCTTCGACGCCAAGGCAAGCCCCAAGGATATGTGGGAAACCTATCTGCCGGCCTTCGAGGTGGCCGTTAAGGAAGCGGGAGTGGAATCCGTTATGGGCGCCTATAACCGCACAAACGGCGAACCCTGCTGCGGAAGCAAAACCCTGCTGCGGGATATTTTAAGAGGCAAATGGGAATTTCAGGGGCATATCGTATCCGACTGCTGGGCTATCCGGGATTTCCATACCAACCATATGGTTACCCATACGGCCACGGAATCGGCGGCCCTCGCTTTGAAGAACGGTTGTGATATCAACTGCGGCGTTACATATCTCCATATGCTGGAAGCCTATGAAGAAGGGCTTGTGACAGAGGAGCAGATCACAGAAGCGGCTGTCCATGCGTTTACTACCCGCTATATGCTGGGGCTCTTTGATGAAAACTGCGAATATAACAAGATTCCCTATTCCGAAAATGATTCTCTCGCCCATCAGGCGCTGAATCTGAAAGCAAGCCGGGAATCCGTGGTGCTTTTGAAAAACGACGGCATCCTGCCCCTTTCCAGAGAGAAAATCCATACTTTGGCTGTGATTGGACCCACAGCGGATAATGTGCAGGTTCTGAAGGGCAACTACCACGGTTCCGCTTCCCAGTATATTACCATCCACGAAGGCATTCGGGCGGCGGCAGGCGACGGTATCCGCCTGGTGTTCTCCGAGGGATGCCATCTGTATAAGGAAAAACTGGAGCCTCTTTCCGCATCGGCCAACGACAGGCTCTCCGAAGCGGATGCCGTTGCCCGTATGGCGGATGCCGTAATCCTCTGCCTGGGGCTGGATTCCACCCTGGAAGGGGAAGAGGGAGACACCGGCAACAGCTACGCCGCAGGGGACAAACCCGATCTGCTCCTTCCCGCCCCCCAGAGAGCTCTTCTGGAAACCGTTGTGGCTGCCGGCAAACCTGTGGTAGTCGTGCTCACCGCAGGCAGCTCCATGGATATTTCCTATGCAGAGGAACACTGCGGCGCAGTCCTGCAGGCCTGGTATCCCGGCGCTTTGGGCGGCCGGGCAGTGGGCGAGATCCTTTTCGGAGACGTGAACCCCTCCGGGCGTCTGCCGGTTACCTTCTATTCTTCCGAAAACACCCTGCCGGATATGACGGACTACAGCATGAAGGGCCGCACCTACCGTTATATGGAGGAAAAGCCTCTTTATCCCTTCGGCTACGGCCTTTCTTACACCTCCTTCGCCTATTCCGATCTGGAAGCTCCCGCTTCCGTGCAGGCCGGGGAAGCCCTGACAGTATCTGTGAACGTAAAAAACACAGGAGCTGTTGAGGGTGATGAGGTTGTGGAAGCCTATATTTCTCGGAAAGGTCTGGAAGATCAGCCCATCCGCAGCCTCTGCGGTTTTGCTCGAGTCCATCTGAAGGCGGGCGAGGAAAAGAAAGTGGAACTCACTGTCAGCCCCCGCAGCATGCTGGTGGTGGCAGAGGACGGCAGCCGGAGCATTCCCGCCGGAGAGTGTGTGCTTTCCATAGGCGGCGGCCAGCCCGACGAGCGCACCCTGGAACTCACCGGTTCCCCCTGCCTGGAAACTTCCTTTCAAGTTGAAGGAAGCAAGGGTATAGACTGAGCCAAACTGTATTCTGATATTTTCTAAAGTGATAACCCCGCTTCTGTTTTCTGACAGAGGCGGGGTTATTATTTGGAAATATTCAACGATTGACATATTAATAGTGTCATTTATTTAATAATTTTTAGTTAATTTAATGATTTTCGAGTTAATAAACTTATTGTTTTGTAAATAGACTTCACGAAGAAAAAAGCATATACTAAAAATAAAGAAATTTATATGTAATATACGGGAAAGAAGGGGATTCCCATGGGCCGTTTATTGAGAAGATAGAATTGGTTTGCCGTTCCGGCGATATTTTTTATGGAATGGCCGGAGAGAAAGCAGGTGAACGCATGAACAATTTATATGCGCTGCATATGAGCCGATCCGATTCGCAGCAGAGAAAAAGAAGCAGAAAGCCGGAATCCCGCCGCAGGAAAACGGTAAAAAGGTGCGTCTGCTGGGGGCTTTTCGTCCTTATATTGGGGCTGGCGGCCTGGAACCTGATACGCTATCCTCTTCGGGGAAATACGTATGATGTCCTCGGTATCAACAGGGAAGAGATAACAGAGGTCAAAATTTTCCACTATGGAAGGACGCTGCATGTTGCCGATGAAGAACGGCTGGGCATACTCCTTTCCCTGTTTGACTGTAGTCTAGAAAGGGGTTCCAGCGATTATATCTGCCACACAACAGGCGGGGATTGGGGAGTTTCTTTTATAACCCGGGAAGGGAAACAAAGTAAATCGTTTACTTTTTTCCCTAGCGCAGCTAGGGAGAATGCCGCGCCCGCGCAAATGTTTATTGGTCGGTATTATTATATATGCGATAGGGCGATTCATGAGGAAATCCCCTTAGCATATTGGGAAGCTGAATTCAAAAAAGAGCTTGAGCAACAGGAAGAAACTATTGGATAATTTTACGCGCTTAGAAAACTACTGCAACATGATCAGGTGTTTCAGATGAAGGACACTAAATAGAGTTTGCTGGTGATGCTGAAAATGACACAATTTCAACGAAATATAGAGGGGCTTTTTTCTCATTTGTTTCCGCTTATTTCGATTATAGCTATATGTGTAGGGATCTTTGTAGTTGGATATTGGTTTCTATATAAAAAGCTGTGCAAAGGGGAAAAGACACTCAAGTTGCCTTCTTTTCTTTGGTGGACAGGTTTGTTGGTATATACAGGCGCTGTTTTATATGTTACTGTATGCAGCAGGCCGCCTTCCTATGTATGGCAATGGAATCTTATTCCTCTTCTCTCCGTTTTTGAATGGATTTTGGGAGAATCCGAACAGTTTTTCCTTATTATATATAATATTCTGATGTGGATCCCTTTTGGAATGCTGATATAGTATCGTTATATATCTTCTATCAGAAAAAAAGCTCTTCTTTTATGTGTTTTCCCATTATGTTTGGAGCTAATCCAATTTCTTACGCACAGAGGAATATGTGACATAGACGATTATCTAATGGCTCTCCTGGGTGAGGGTATAGGACTTGGAGCGATGCAGATTTTCTATTGTATCAAGAGGCGGTGTTCGTTGAAAAAGAAGCTCGCAAAAAGGGTTGATGGGAAATTTTCTCTTATATTGTGTGTTTTCAACATAGCAAAATGCAGGTGAAAAGTAAGAAACCAGTCTCAACAGGAAAATGGGACTGGTTTCTTTTGTTTTGTCGTTGTGGTAAAAAATCCATAGAACCAGGGAAAAAATAAAAACTTTGGAGCATCATGGGCTAGATGAGGGGCACTTATGGATGCTATCTTGCTTTTTTTTATATATTTAATATTAAAATGCGGCTGAAGCGAGAAAGAGACGTATTTCCTAGCTGCAGGATGGGTGATGTGGCATTTAGGTTCTTTTCATAAAGTAGCCACTAATGCTATTTCAGAAGTTTGAGCAAATTTCTGGCTTCTGGGTAGCTTTTGGGACACAAAATTCTTGAGAGAATATATGTTGCACCTTTTTACCTTGCCTCCTGTCTTTCCTATAGATAGATTACGATTGCAATTGGGAAACAACCGGAATATTCTTCCGTTTTTAGTAATTTTAACAATTTATTTTAATATTACAAAGAATTAACTATACAATTCGTGAATAAACTGATACAATAAAGAACAAGGGGAATAGGCTCCCCGTGGGCCGGAAACCCTATGTGAAAAAGGGGGCATCCAATATGGGAAAAATTGTTGCTATCGGCGGTGGAGACGCAATGAAAGGCCAGACCAGGGAGATCGACGAGTGTATTGTGCGCATGGCGCATAAGCAACGGCCGAAATTCCTCTTCCTGCCAACTGCAAGCGAGGATGCCGAAGCCTATATCGTGTTTATTAACGCGTATTTCTGCGGCATGGGATGCGAAACCTCCACCCTTCGGCTTGTTTCGGAAAAACCTTCCAAGGAAGCTGTGGAGAAAAAGATCGCCGGTGCGGATATTATTTATGTAGGGGGCGGAGACACTTCCAGCATGATGCATGTGTGGCATGAGTATGGGGTGGATTCCTGTCTGCGCCAGGCTTACCAGCGGGGAACTGTCCTATGCGGAACCAGCGCCGGAGCCATCTGCTGGTCCGTATTTGGGCACAGCGACTCGGATCCATCCATAAACCAGGGCTGGTGGGATTATGGCCGGGCCGGAGGGCTTTCCCTGATCCCGGCGGCTATCTGCCCCCACTATAACCAGAAGGGTCGGGAGGGATTCGACCGAATGATGGTGGGAGAGCGTATCCCTGGAATCGCTCTGGAAGACGGAGCGGCTCTTGTGGAGGAAGACGGTGTCTACCACATTTTGCGGGCCGCGGGAGGCGGAAAGGTCTTTTTGCTTAAGCCGGCTCCCGGTGTATCGGAAAAGCAGGAAATACAGGAAGGGGAATATTTCCGGCTTGCGTGAGACAGAATACAGCCATATGAAAGCCGCCGCAAAGGTATAAACTGCCTTTGCGGCGGCTTTTTGTATTCATAGGGAATAAAAAGCGAGGAAAATATAGGTTGAAGCTCCCCAAAAATCGTGATAGGATACCCTTACAAAGAAAAACAGGAAAAGGGCGGCGGATTCCGGAAAATCTAAGGGGGAAACAAAGTTGGAAAGACAGAAAAAAATCAGATCCGAAAGCAGGGGCATAGAGAGTTTAGATGCACAGCCGCCGAAACCGCCCAGGCAATTGGGAGAGCTCCGGGAAGAATCCTTGGAAAAGGCCGTTTCCAGGGCTGGGGAAGAAGAAGATATACGGAGCAGATTGTTTTCCAATGAGGAAATGGAGAATGTGGATATAGTAAGGGCGGATTTTTACGGCTGCACATTTTCAGAATGCCGTCTTTCCGGATGGAATCTGGAGGAGATACATTTTTCCGACTGTGTATTTCGGGGATGTGATCTTTCCAATCTCCGTATGGAAGGCGGAGGGTTTCACAGAGTGGAGTTTCAAAACTGCCGCCTTATGGGGGCTTCTTTTTCGGGCACGGTATTTGACGATGTTCTTGTATCCGGATGCGGAGCCCGCTATGGGAATTTTTCCGAAGCACGATTCCGCTCCTGCCGTTTCCGGAATACGGATGTTTCGGAAGGTTCTTTTGGGGGAAGCCAGTTCCAGAAGAGCGCCGTGGAAAACTGCCGGTTCCGCTCCACAGAGTTTTTTCATGCTGGGATTGGGGGATTGGATTTCAGCTCCTGTTCCCTGGAAGGGGCGGTGTTTGCCGTTTCCGATGTAAAGGGCATTACCGTTTCTGCGGAGCAGGCAGTGGAGCTTTCCAAGCTTTTAGGGATTCGGGTAAAATAATCGGAAAAACAGCAGATAACACTAAAATAATGAAAAACGGGCAGTTCCTTCGGAACTGCCCGTTTGTTTGGGTAAATGGAAAAGCCCTGTATGTTTTACAAAAGAAGAGGCACTTCCCGGCGGCAACGCTGAATTTCTTCCTCCGTAGGCAGGGCGGGTATGGAGCCCTTTCGCGTGGTGGTCAGGGAACCCGCAGCGTTACCATAAGAGAGAATCTCTTCCAAAGCCTGCCGATCTAGTCTTGCAAAGGCGGAAGAGCCTATTTTGGCCAGACGGCAGAGGATGGCGCCGAAAAAGGAATCCCCGGCACCATTGGTATCAATGGTTTTCACATCATAGGTGGGTAAAAGCCCGCAGAGTTCTCCTTTCCGATAAAAGGCCCCTTTTGGGCCCAGAGAAACCAGCACGAGCGACTTTCCTTCCTCCGCCAGATATTTCGTTCCTTCTTCCGGATCCTTACTGCCTGTAAGGAGAAAAAGCTCTTCTTCCGACATTTTCACGATATCCGCCAGCCGGAGCCCTTCTCCCATCCACCGGACTGCCTCATCCCGATTCTCCCACAGCAAAGGGCGGTAATTGGGATCGTAGCTGATGGTTTTTCCCAAGGAACGGGCTAGACGGACGGTTTCCAGTGTAGCAGAACGGGAGGGTTCATCCGTTAGGGAAACGGAGCCGAAATGAAGAATACGGCAGTTCTCCACGATGCTGGTATCTACGTCGGAAAAATCCAGCATCATATCCGCCCCCGGCTTTCGATAGAAGCTGAAGGAACGATCCCCGTGCTCATCCAAGGTTACGAAGGCCAGGGTGGTATTATATGGGGAAGAAACCAGGCCGCGGGTATTGATCCCGGCTTGCTGCAGGGTATCGTTTAAAAATCGGCCGAAGGCATCCTGCCCTACTTTTCCTATGAAAGCAGTGCGGCATCCCAGCTTGGAGGCCGCCGCCAGAACATTGGCCGGAGCACCACCCGCTATACGGGCAAATAGCATGTCTCCCTGCTCGCTGAATCCTGCGGGGGTAAAATCGATCAAAAGCTCGCCTATGGCGGCGATATCAAATTCGGAACCTGCTGCTTGCATACAAATCCCTCCATATGTTTCCGGAGTTTTCGGAGAAATGGCGGCTTTTAGCCGTGTCTCTCCGTTTGTCTCTGCTTATTATACGCGCCTTTTCCTTCCTTTTGCAATGAAAAAGAAGTATTTCTTCTTATAAAAAGAAATACGGAAGAATCCTACTTTACTTTATACTTCTCTGCCGATATAATGGGGGTAAGAAAGCCCCGGAAAAGGGACAAAGAAAAATTCGCCTTGGAAATAGCAACAAAAGGAGACTGGTGAAGGGCAATGAAAGAGATATATAGGGTGAAAACCACCTCAAAAAGCAAACCGGAGAGCATTGTGCAGGGAGATACATACCGGATTACAGTTCTTACAGAAAGCCTTCTCCGGCTGGAATACAGCGAAGACGGTATATTTGAAGACCGCCCCAGCCAGACAGTCTGGAACCGGGATTTTGAAACGCCGGAATTTCGCCTGGAAAAGGGACCGGAGGGAATTTCTATTCGCACGAAGCGTCTGCTTCTGACCTATTCGGGCGGAAAATTCAGCAAAAACACCCTGCGGATTCAGGTTTTTGCCGAAGGATGCACTTATGGCAGCGTATGGCACTATTCCGATCCTGTGCGGGATCTGGGCGGCACTGCCCGCACCTTGGATGAGGCGGACGGCGCAATTCCTCTGGGGCACGGTGTTATTTCCAAAAATGGATTCGCCGTTTTGGATGACAGCCGTTCTTTGCTTCTTACAGAGGACGGATGGGTGACCCCGCGCAGGGGAAACGGAGAAGATGTATACTTCTTCGGCTATGGCAGGGAGTATATAGAGTGCCTGCAGGATTTTTACAGGCTTTGCGGCAGGACCCCCATGCTGCCCCGGTTCGCACTGGGAAACTGGTGGAGCCGCTACCATAAATATACGGAACAGTCGTATATGGAACTGATGAACCGGTTCCGGGAGGAGAAAGTTCCTTTCTCTGTGGCAGTAATCGATATGGACTGGCATCTGGTGGATATCGACCCGAAATATGGTTCCGGTTGGACGGGCTACACTTGGAATCGGGATTTCTTTCCCGATCCGGAAAGATTCCTCAGCTGGCTTCACGAAAGAGGGATGCATGTTACCCTGAATGTCCATCCGGCGGACGGGGTGCAGGCCCATGAGGAAATATATCCTAAGATAGCAGAAGTCATGGGCGTGGATGCAGAAGCGGAGGAACCAGTGCGGTTTGATATTGGAAATCCGAAATTTTTGGAGGCGTATTTTACGTATCTTCACCATCCCCACGAAAAAGAGGGCGTGGATTTCTGGTGGATTGACTGGCAGCAGGGCACGTCCTCAGGTGTGGAAGGGCTGGATCCCCTCTGGATGCTGAATCACTACCATTTTCTGGACAGCGGCAGGGACGGCAAGCGGCCCATGACCTTTTCCCGGTATGCAGGTCCCGGAAGCCATCGTTATCCGGTAGGTTTTTCGGGGGATACGGTTGTCTCCTGGGATTCTTTGCAGTTCCAGCCCTATTTTACAGCTAATGCCGCCAACATCGGATACGGCTGGTGGAGCCATGACATAGGCGGCCATATGCAGGGCGAAAAGAATGACGAAATGATGGCCAGATGGTGCCAGCTGGGGGTATTTTCTCCTATCAACCGGCTGCACAGCACCTGCAATATTTTTAACGGAAAGGAACCATGGCGTTATGGGGAAGAGACCCATGGAGTAATGAACGAATTCCTGCGGCTCCGGCACAGGCTGATCCCCTATCTGTATACCATGAACCACAGGGCCTTTGCGGAAGAAAGAGCGTTGGTGGAGCCTATGTATTACGAAGCGCCCATGGCGCCTGAGGCCTACAGGGTACCCAATGAATACCATTTCGGCACAGAGCTTATAGCTGCTCCCATTACATCGCCCCGGATTAAGGGAATCAATTTGGGAAAGGTAAAGGCCTGGCTTCCTCAGGGCATCTGGGTGGATTTCTTTACGGGTCTTGTATACAGAGGAAACAGGGAGATTGAACTTTACAGGGGGCTTTCTTCCATCCCCGTTTTAGGAAAGGCCGGCGGAATTGTGCCCCTCTCGGACTGCATTTTCGGAAAAGAGGCAGTGGAAAATCCGGAAAGCCTGACCCTTCGCGTATTTGCCGGGGCAAGCGGCTCCTTTACCCTGTATGAAGACGACGGAGAAACTCTGGCGTATGAGAAGGGTGACTGGGCGAAAACGCCTATGAAGTGGGAATGGAAAGATCAAGGCGTTTCCTTCTTTACGATTTCCCCGGTGCAGGGGGATGCATCCCTCCTTCCGGAAAAAAGGACTTTTGCGGTGGAAATTATGGGCTGCGCTCCCTGTGGCGGGAACGATGTTCGCATATACCGCAATGGGAAAGAGGAAAAAGCAGAGATTTCCTATGACGGGAAAAAAGCCATGCTGCGCATTGCTTTGGCAGAAGGATGCCCCGAAGATGAAATCCGCCTGGAAATTTTCTCTTCCCTTTCGGATAACAATCCCACAGAGCGGATTTTTGATTTCCTGAACCAGGCGGAGATTCCTTTTGATCGTAAAGATCAGATTTACGGTCTTGTGCAGGAGGAAAAAAATGTGCCCGTCCTTTTGAGCCGGCTGCAGGCTTTGGAACTGGATGGGGATTTGTATAAGGCTCTCTGTGAAATCCTTACGGCTATGGCTTGATGTCTTGTGTTAAAATGCTATAGGTGAAAAAAGCCCCCCGACGGAACGAGGAAACGTTCCGTCGGGGGGCTTTTATGTATAGCTTTCTGTATCATCCATTACACATGGGGCTGCAGCTTCAGCAAATGATCGATGGCCGCCGCAAAGCCTTCTCCGCCTTCATAGGGGGCTACGAAAGTGGGCAGATGCTGAATCCGCTCCACAAAGGGTTTAATATTGGCCACACCACAGCTGTTGGGAAAATAGGCAAACATGGGCTCGTCGTTGGGAGAATCCCCAAACCAGAGGATCTTATCCCGGATTTCTTTTTCGCCCCAGACTGTCTCCATAAAGAGTTTCGTCATGGAAAGCTTGTTATAGTCTCCGAACCAGGCGTTCACATGGATGGAGCTGACTTTGGCCTGGGCACCCATGGAAACACAGATATCCTTGATTTTTTCAGCGGCGTCCAGCCCCAGATACGGAGGTTCTTCCCCAAAATCAATGGCCAGATCGTATACCCGGGAGAATTGATCCTTTGCTACTCTGGTACCGGGTACACCCTTCAGGCAGGCTTCCTTCACATCTTCCAGCTTTTTATGAACCGCATCCCCGGCTACGCTGGGATGGGTGAACACCTTCAGATGGCCTTCCTCCATATAGTAGACTACAGCGCCGTTTTCCCCTACCACCGCGGCGGCAGGCCATTCCCGGGCAATCAGGTCGCACCAACCGCAGGATCGGCCGGTTACGGGAATTACTTTATAGCCTGCGTCGTGCAGGCGCCACATGGCGTCGTATGCGCAGGCAGGCAATTTACCATGGGTGGTGATGGTGTCGTCAATATCCGTCAGAATATAACGGATACCGGAGGCCTGTTCTTTTGTAAGCTGTTCAATAGGTATCATGCACATTTTCCTTTCCGTATGGTTCGATTCTGCACGTATGCTGCCGAAGGGTATTTTCAAATAGAAAAGAGTATACTATTTGTATATTTTATTGCATATTTTGAAAATAGTAAAAATTATACTGAAAGAAAGAGCGAAAACGGCAGGGAGGATCCGAATTTCGAAGAAAAAATTATTTCTTTTTAGGCTGATATTCCTGCTCGCAGTATGCGCACCGGTATTTATTGTTTTCCGAAAGGATAAATATTTGATCGATTTCTTCCTCCGTACTGGTGATGCACCGGGGGTTTTTGCAGCGAATGACGTTTTTCAGCGTCTTGGGCATCTGGGGTTTGCGTTTTTCCACCAAAATACCCTCCCGAATGATGCCCACGGTAATATTGGGATCCAGAAAACCTAAAATATCCACATTCACATTTGGTTCCCCGTCTATTTTAATGATATCCTTTCGGCCGTATTTTTCACTTCTGGCGTTTTTGATAATGGCCACGCAGCAATCCAGCCGGCCAAGCTCCAGAAGGTCATAAATCACCATGGCGGTTCCTGCGGTGATGTGGTCGATCACAATGCCGTTCTGCAAACTGTCGATATTAAGCATTCTGGAATACCTTCCCTTCATCCAGACCCAGAAGGGTCATAATCAACGCCATACGTACATATACGCCGTTTTGCGCCTGCTCAAAATAAGCGGCGCGGGGGTCGTCATCCACGTCCAGGGCAATTTCGTTTACCCTGGGAAGGGGATGAAGCACGGCCATATCGGGCTTTGCAAGCTTCATTTTGTCTTCCGTAAGGATATAGCTGTCTTTCAGACGGACATAATCTTCCTCGTTGAAGAAGCGTTCCCGCTGCACACGGGTCATATAGAGAATATCCAGCTCCGGCATGGAATCCTCCAGGGAAGAGACTTCGCAATAAGGGATATTCCGGGGGATCAGGGAATCCTCCAATACATATTGGGGTGTTTTCAGCTCTTCGGGAGATATGAGCACAAACCGCAGACCATCATAACGGGCCAGGGAGCGGATCAGGGAATGAACGGTGCGCCCGAATTTCAGATCTCCGCACAGGCCGATGGTAAGCCCGGAAAGAGAACCTTTCCGCCGACGGATGGTCATAAGATCGGTCAGGGTTTGGGTGGGATGCTGGTGGCCGCCGTCTCCCGCATTGATGACGGGAATTCGGGAATAATGAGAGGCTCGCAGCGGAGCGCCTTCCTTCGGATGGCGCATGGCGCAGATATCCGCATAACCGGAAATTACCCGGATGGTATCCGCAACGCTTTCCCCTTTGGAGGCTGAACTGGAATCCGCTGTGGCAAAACCAAGAGTCTGCCCGCCCAGATTCAGCATGGCTGCCTCAAAGCTCAGACGGGTTCTTGTGCTGGGTTCATAAAATAAGGTTGCCAGCTTTTTGCCCTCGCAGATGCCAAAATAGGATTTTGGGGAGGACGCAATGGCGTCAGCCAGATCTAAAAGGCGAATGATTTCCTGCGAAGAGAAATCCAACGGGTCAATCAGATGCCGCAGTTTCATTTGTTCCATCTAAACAATACATCCTTTCTTCACTTCATTCCCCGGTTCGTTTTTCAAATACCGTAAAATTCCCCGGAAAACACGAATGATCCTGAAAAACTGGAAAAACTATCTCTATAGTTAAAGGTATACGTGTGATACACACGGTTTTAAAATCGGTAACTCCTTTTTTCTTTTGGAATTTCATTTTAGACCCTGCCTATTATAGCACAGTTTCCCTTCCCAGAGCACAGGAAAAAAGATTTTCCTCCATTTTTGTGCAACCTTTCCTTGCAAGATGGTAAAATGCAGAAAATTACCGGTAATTGCCGAATTATAAAAAGCATATATACTAAGATTGTTACTTTTGCAGAGTAATAAGAAGATGTATGATTTTTATAAAAGTTTTGTAAAATTTAAAAATAATTAGAACATTATTGAAATTTTACTCCGCATGTTGTATGATAAGTCTTGTCATACAACTGGATGAATCAGGATTAGCTGCAGAACGTTGAAAAACTAAGAATTTTGTAGAAGACGCATAAGGAGAATCTATATAAATTACTGTTTTCAGGCGACTGCATAGATTTAGAGATATACGATAAAAAAGGAATCGGGTGGAAAAATGGCAAAAGAAACCATAGAAAAGATCCGGCAGGCGGAAAAAGAAGCGGATGATGCTGAAAAGGCTGCAAGGGAACAGGCGAGCCAACGGCTTTCCCGGTTCCAGGAGGAAGCGAAGCAGGAAAAGGAGGCTATGCTTTCTAAGGCTCGGGCTGCGGCTGAAGAGGAAAAAGCCGGGGCAAAAAGGGAGACAGAGGAGCTCAGCCGTCAAACGCAGCTTTCTGCTCAGGAAGAGATCGGACGTATGCGTGAAAACGCCTTAAAGCGGGAGAAACAAGCTATTGAGGCGGTAATAGAATACCTTGCAAAATAAGAGGCGGGGAGCACCCCACTCGGAAGGGAGGAGAACAAGTGGCGGTAGTATCTATGAAGCGGATCTCCATATACGGCCTTAAGCGGGATCGAAAGGCCATTTTGGAAATGCTCCAGCGGGCAGGCGCTGTGGAAGTTTGCAGCGAAGAAGATGGGGACGCTGCTGAAGAGAAAAAAGATAATTTTTTTGGAAAAATGGACGTTTCTTCTTCCAAGGCTGTCTTTCAAAAAGGAATGCGGGATATAGAAGAGGCGCTGCAGATCCTGAATCGGTATGAACCGGAAAAGACCGCTTTTTTAGGATTTCTGAAAGGGCGCAAGGAGATCGGAACCGAGGAATATTACGCTTTTGCAGATAAATGGGAAGAAGTATACCGATGGGCGGGGCGCATACAGGCGCTGGAAAGGGAAACTACGGAAGCTCGGGCGGAAATCCGCAGGCTTGAAACCAGCGCAGAGGCACTTTCTCCCTGGGCGTATTTGGATGTACCCATGCGTTTTAAGGGAACAAGAAGCACGGCGGCTTTTGTTGGCAGCCTTCCGGGCGAACACACGGCACTGGAACTGGAAACAACTCTTTTGGAGCGATTCCCCGAATTAGCGGTTACTGTGGAAATCGTAAGCGCTACAAAGGAAATGACCTGCCTGTTTGCCCTTTGCCCCAAAAGCCAGGGGGAAACCATGGAATCCGCTTTCAGAGAACTGGGAGCTTCCAGGCCCTCCAACCCAAGCAAAATTCCGCCGGCTGAAAAAGAGATGGAACTCCGGGGGCGCATAGAAAAGCTAGAGGAGGAAACTCGGCGCATAGAAGAGGAGATCGCCTCTTTCGCGGATCGCCGGGAGGACCTGAAATATGCCATGGATTATCTTTCCATGCGTCTGGAAAAATATGAAGTGCTGGGAAAACTGATGCAATCCAAGCGGGTTTTCGTGCTGGAGGGATATGTTCCCGCATCGAAGGCGGCGGAGCTTGCGAGCCGTATTTGCACACGTTACAGCGCGGAGGCGGAAATTTTTGAGCCGGAGGAATCCGAGGATGTGCCGGTGCTTTTGCACAACAATGTATTTGCGGAACCGGTGGAGGGTGTTCTGGAATCCTTCAGTATGCCGGGCAAAGGGGAAATCGACCCAAGCCCTGTTATGGCGGTATTTTACTATATCTTTTTCGGCATGATGCTCTCCGACGCGGCCTACGGCATCATAATGGCGGTTATCTGCGCCGTGTGCCTGCGGAAATTCAAAAATATGGAGGACTCCATGCGCAAATCCCTCAGGATGTTCTTTTTCTGCGGGATCAGCACCACTTTTTGGGGATTTATGTACGGCAGCTTTTTCGGGGATGTAGTCAGCGTGTTTTCCAAAACCTTCCTGGGGACGGAATACGTTTTGCCGGCTTTGTGGTTCACGCCTATTGACGAGCCTATGCGCATGCTGATGTTTTCCCTTCTCTTCGGCGTGATCCATTTGTTTGCGGGCCTTTTCCTCAGCGGCGTGCAGCTGTGGAGACAGAAACGGTATAAAGACGTGCTCTATGACGTGGTGTTCTGGTATCTTTTAGTAGGAGGGCTCATTTTCCTGCTGATGAGCACGGATATGTTTGCCAATATAGCCCAGATGGAAAAGCTGGGAGGCCCTGTGGGAACCATTGCCAGTATTGCGGCGGCCATAGGCGCTATAGGGATCCTGTTTACGGGAGGAAGAGAATCCAGGAACCCTGTAAAACGGCTTTTGAAGGGAGCCTATTCCCTTTATAACGTAACGGGGTATCTGGGGGATATCCTTTCCTATTCCCGCCTTTTGGCTTTGGGGCTTGCTACCGGCGTAATCGCGGAGGTTATCAACAGCATGGCGGTTATGGGCGGAGGAGGCGTGGTTGGCCTTGTGGTGTTTACCCTTGTGTTCCTGGTGGGGCACACCATCAACATCGGCATCAATCTTCTTGGAGCCTATGTGCATACCAACCGTTTGCAGTTTGTGGAATTCTTTGGGAAATTTTTCGAGGGAGGCGGGCGAAAGTTCAGCCCCTTCGGAGTTCACACGAAATATTTCAAAATCAGGGAGGATAAATAACCATGGAAAACATCGGAATCGTATTGGCTTTATTGGGAGCGGCTTTTGCTGTATTGCTTGCGGGCGCAGGCTCAGCTGTGGGCGTTGGGCGCGCGGGTGAAGCGGCTGCGGGCGTCGTTACAGAGGATCCCTCCAAATTCGGTAAAGTTCTGATTTTGCAGCTGCTGCCCGGTACACAGGGTATTTACGGGCTGCTGATCGGCTTTTTGTGCCTGAGCCAGATCGGCGTAATCGGCGGAAGCTTTGTGGAATTGAGCGCCGTAAAAGGGGCTTTGTATTTCCTGGCGTGCCTTCCTACGGCGATTGTGGGGTATTGGTCCGCATTAAAGCAGAGTCGTGCGGCAGTAGCCAGTATCGGCCTGATTGCCAAGCGCCCCAACCAGCTGGGCAAGGCAATTTTGTTCCCGGCTATGGTGGAAACCTACGCTATCTTTGCGCTGCTGATTTCCATCCTCTCCATTTTCGGCATAACCTCCCTGCCCGTTTGACGGCATTTTGAAGGCGGTTGTGAACGGCGGGCCGAAAGGCCTCCGGAAACTCAGGAGAAAGGGGAAGGCTTCCCCTGGGGAAGCAGGTCGGAACCATGAGCGGTATTGAGAAAATTTTACAGGAAATACAGGAAGAAGGCCGCGCCGCAGCGGATAAAATTTTGCAGGAGGCCGATGTGAAAATCGAAGGACTCCGAAAAGAACTCCGGGAAAAGGCGGAAGCGGAATGCGAAGAAATACGGGCCCAGGGAACCCGGGAGAGCCGGGACATTCTGGAAAGAGGTTCCTCCGCCGCCAACCTTCTTTCCCGCAGAATGCTTCTGGAGGCAAAACAGGAGATTCTGGCGGAGCTTCTCCAAAAGGCCCAGGAGAGCGTATACGAAATGGAGGAAGGGGCGTATTTCCGCCTTTTGGAGCGTATCGCGGCCAAAAACGCCCTGCCCAGGGAAGGGGAGATTTTGTTCTCTCCCAGGGACAGGGGCCGTCTTCCGGATACATTTCAAAAGGAGCTGGAGGCTCTTCTTCCCCAGGGCGCAAGCCTGAAGCTTTCGAAGGAAACCCGGAATATCCGCGGCGGATGCGTTTTGCTCTATGGGGGCGTGGAGGAAAATTGCTCCATAGAGGCGCTATTTAGCGCCGGCAGGGACGATATGGCGGATATAGCCGGATCCATCCTGTTCCGGGAGGGGTGAGCGGATGAGTATGGCGGAAAAACAGTATGCGTATGCTGTGGCCCGGATCCGTTCCAAAGAGATGAATCTTCTTTCGGGTTCGTTTATCGACCAGCTTCTGGCGGCTAAAAGCGAAGAAGACTGCCTTCGCCTTTTGGCGGAACGAGGATGGACAGGAAGCACTCAGGCCGGGGAAAATTCCCGGGGCCATACGGACAAGACGGAAGAAATCCTCATGGCGGAAACGGAGAAAACCTGGGAACTGATGCGGGAGCTTGTGCAGGATATGAGTGTTTTCGACGTGTTCCTGTATGAGACGGACTATCATAATTTGAAGGCGGCCATAAAAGCCGTTGTGACGGACACGGATCCTTCGGGGCTTATGCTGGAGGGCGGAACTATTCCCCCGGCGGATATGGTGCAGGCACTGAAGGAGCGGCAGCCCGAAATGCTTCCCGAAAAAATGCGCGAGCCGGCGGAAAAAGCTTTTTCTGCCCTGCTGCGCACAAGGGACGGCCAGCTTTGCGACAGAATTCTGGACAAAGCTGCCCTTACCGCAATCGGGGAAGCCGCTGCAAAATCCGAGAGCCAGGTTATAAGGGCCTACGGAGCGGAAAAGGTCGGGGCGGCGGACATCCGCATAGCGGCACGCTGCGCCCGGACGGGGAAGCCTTTGGATTTTATCCGGGAATCCCTTGCTCCCTGCCCTTCTCTTCAGCTGGAGGAGCTGGCTTCATCGGCTGCGAAAGGGGAAAAGGAGCTTCTTTCCTATCTTTCAGGTACAAAATGGGAAGGGGCGGCGAAAGCTCTTTCGGAATCCTTTTCGGCTTTTGAAAAATGGTGCGACGACAGGCTCATGGAGCTGATCCAGCCCCAGAAGTATAATCCGTTTACGCTGTCGCCTTTGGCGGCCTATGTGCTGGCAAGAGAAAACGAGATCCGGACGGTTCGGATGATCCTTTCGGGCAAGCGCAACAGCCTGCCGGAAAGCGCTATCCGGGAAAGGGTGCGGGAGATGTATGTATAAGATTGCGGTTATAGGCGAAAGGGACAGTATATATGGCTTTGCTGCGCTGGGGTTATCCATCTATCCAGTGGAAGACGCCCAAGAGGGCGCGCGGGTTTTTCGACGTCTTGCGGAGCAGGAGGGCGAAAGACGGTATGCGGTGATCTATATTACCGAATCCCTTGCGGCGCAGCTGGAAGAGGAAATAGAGAAATGCCGCAGCCAGAAGTTCCCCGCGGTAATCCCCATCCCGGGAATTGCAGGGAATACGGGAGCTGGTATGCGCGCTGTGAAGAAAAGTGTGGAGCAGGCTGTAGGCTCCGATATTATTTTTAACGAAGACGAATAAAACCGCAAAATCGCAGACCTTTGCCGCCGGGAGCTTTTTTCTATGGCTTTCGGTATTGGGAAAGACTGCAGGGAATGCGGATAAACAGCGATCATTGCGATACATTTGACTTTGGCCGCCTCCGGGACGGCAGAAAGGTATGGGCTTAATAAAAATGAGCAGAGGAACCATCAAAAAAGTAGCCGGCCCTCTGGTAATCGCCGAAGGTATGCGCGACGCCAGCATGTTTGATGTGGTACGGGTCAGCGAGCAGCGTCTCATCGGGGAGATCATTGAGATCCACGGGGATGAAGCTTCCATTCAGGTATATGAAGAAACAAGTGGACTTGGACCGGGAGAACCGGTGGAAAGCACGGGTGCGCCCCTTTCCGTGGAATTGGGCCCCGGCCTCATCGGAAGTATATTCGACGGTATCCAGCGCCCTTTGGAAGAGATTATGAAGGTTTCAGGGAACAACCTGCAGCGAGGTGTGGAGGTTCCCTCTTTGGACAGAGAGAAAAAATGGAAATTTGTCCCTTCCCTAAAGGCCGGAAGCCGGGTTGAAGGGGGAGATATTCTAGGCACCGTTCAGGAGACCCCGGTTGTTTCCCATAAGATTTTGGTTCCCGCCGGTATGCGGGGAGAGGTCGCCCGGATCGAGGAAGGGGAGTATACCCTGGAAGAGCCGGTGGCCTATATAAAAGGGGATAACGGAGAAGAGTTTTCCCTGACGCTGATGCAGAAATGGCCAGTCCGCCGGGGAAGACCCTATAAAAAGAAACTTTCGCCCGATATGCCTCTTATAACGGGCCAGCGGGTCATCGATACCCTGTTCCCCATTGCCAAAGGCGGCGTGGCGGCCGTGCCAGGTCCCTTCGGCAGCGGCAAGACGGTTGTGCAGCATCAGCTGGCCAAATGGGCGGAAGCCGACATCGTTGTATATATCGGCTGCGGAGAACGGGGCAACGAGATGACGGACGTTCTAAACGAATTTCCGGAACTGAAAGATCCCAAAACCGGCGAATCCCTTATGGAGAGGACGGTTTTGATCGCCAACACCTCCGATATGCCTGTGGCGGCGCGGGAAGCTTCCATTTATACGGGCATCACCATTGCGGAATATTTCCGGGATATGGGCTATTCCGTGGCACTGATGGCGGATTCCACCTCCCGGTGGGCGGAGGCTCTGCGGGAAATGTCCGGCCGTCTGGAGGAAATGCCCGGCGAAGAAGGATATCCCGCGTATCTGGGAAGCCGTCTTGCCCAATTCTATGAACGGGCGGGGAGGGTGGAAACCCTGGGAAGCGAAACAAGGGAAGGAGCCCTTTCGGTTATCGGAGCCGTATCGCCTCCCGGCGGCGATATTTCAGAGCCGGTTTCCCAGGCAACCCTTCGAATTGTAAAGGTATTCTGGAGCCTGGATTCCGCCCTTGCGTATAAACGCCATTTCCCGGCGGTGAACTGGCTGACCAGCTATTCCCTCTATGTGGATACCATGGAAAAATGGTTCAACAGCCAGGTGAATCCCCGGTGGATGGAAATGCGCCAGCGGCTGATGGGGCTTCTGCAAGAAGAGGCGGAGCTGGAAGAAATCGTGAAGTTGGTGGGTATGGACGCCCTCTCTGCGCCCGATCGGCTTAAGCTGGAAGCGGCCCGCTCCATCCGGGAAGATTTCCTGCATCAGGATGCTTTCCACGAGGTGGACACCTACACGCCTTTGGAAAAACAGTTTGCTATGATGGAACTGGTTATGGAATACTACGACGAATGCGCGAAAGCGCTGGAAAAAGGCGCTCCCGTAGATGGACTGGTGGGGCTTTCTGTAAGGGAGCAGATCGGCCGGTTTAAATATGTGGAGGCGGAAAAGGCAGAGGAAGCTGCCGAAAACATCCGCCGGGAGCTCAGCTCTGAGATCGGAACGCTGCTGCAGAAGGAGGAATACTGATGCCCAAGGAATATAAAACCATCCAAGAGGTGGCGGGCCCTCTGATGCTGGTACGAGGCGTGGAAGGCGTCACCTATAACGAGCTGGGAGAAATCGAACTTTTTAGTGGGGAGAAACGGCGCTGCAAGGTGTTGGAGATCAACGGCACGGACGCTTTGGTGCAGCTGTTTGAAAGCTCTACCGGTATCAACCTGAGCAACAGCAAGGTGCGCTTTTTGGGGCGCAGCATGGAGCTGGGGGTTTCGGAAGATATGCTCAGCCGGGTGTTCGATGGTCTGGGACGCCCCATAGACGGCGGGCCGGAAATTCTGCCGGAAAAGCGCATGGATATAAACGGGCTTCCCATCAACCCGGCGGCTCGGAACTATCCCCAGGAATTTATCCAGACGGGGATTTCCGCTATAGACGGCCTGAATACCCTTGTCCGCGGGCAAAAGCTGCCGATCTTTTCGGCCAGCGGCCTGCCCCACGCCAACCTGGCGGCGCAGATCGCCCGGCAGGCAAAAGTGCGGGGAACGGATGAACCCTTTGCCGTTGTCTTTGCCGCCATGGGTATTACTTTTGAGGAATCCAATTTCTTTATTGAAAGCTTCCGGGAAACGGGCGCTATTGACAGGACGGTTTTGTTTATCAATCTGGCAAACGATCCTGCCGTTGAGCGTATCGCTACTCCCCGTATGGCGCTGACCGCCGCCGAATATCTGGCTTTTGAAAAAAACATGCATGTGCTGGTGATCCTGACGGATATCACAAACTATGCGGACGCCCTGCGCGAAGTTTCCGCGGCCCGAAAGGAAGTTCCCGGCAGGCGAGGATATCCGGGCTACATGTATACGGATCTGGCTTCCCTCTATGAAAGAGCAGGGCGGCAGAAGGGAAAAACGGGAAGCATCACTATGATCCCCATTTTAACCATGCCCGAGGATGACAAAACTCATCCTATCCCCGACCTGACAGGCTACATTACGGAGGGGCAGATTATTTTAAGCCGTGAGCTTTACCGGAAAGGAATCGCGCCGCCTATTGACGTGCTTCCCTCCCTATCCCGTCTTAAGGATAAGGGCATCGGTCAGGGAAAAACCAGGGCCGATCACGCCAATACCATGAACCAGCTTTTCAGCGCTTATGCAAGAGGAAAGGACGCCAAGGAACTGATGGTGGTTCTGGGAGAGGCGGCTCTTACCGACATGGATAAGCTCTATGCGAAATTCTCCGATGCTTTTGAAAAGGAATACGTTTCCCAGGGGTATTCTTCCAACCGGGATATTGAGGAAACCCTGGATTTGGGCTGGAAGCTTCTTTCCATCCTGCCCCGTTCGGAACTCAAACGTATCAAAGACGAATTCCTGGATCAATACTACGATGCGGCCCGGGAAGCACGAAAGGCATGAACAGGAAAAATTTCCGGCAGATAAAGGGGGGATGCATTTACTATGGCTTCCACACATGTGAACCCAACTCGTATGGAACTGACGAGGCTGAAGAAAAAGCTTGTTACCGCCGTCAGAGGGCATAAGCTTCTGAAGGATAAGCGCGATGAGCTGATGCGTCAGTTTTTGGAAATGGTAAAGGAAAATAAAGCCCTGCGTGAGCGTGTAGAGAAGGGCATAGAGGCCGCCAACAGGAATTTTCTGCTGGCCAGGGCTTCCACGCCCGGCGCCGTTCTGGATGTGGCGCTGATGGCGCCCAAACAGGAAGTGACGCTGGAAGCCGGGATGAAGAACGTTATGAGCGTGGAGATCCCCGTTTTAAAGGCAAAGACCCGGACAGCCGACCCCAACGACATCTATTCCTACGGCTTCGCATTTACCTCCGGGGATCTGGATATGGCAGTCAAATCCCTCTCGGATGTGCTGCCCGATATGCTGCGGCTGGCGGAAGTGGAGAAATCCTGCCAGCTTATGGCTGCGGAGATCGAAAAGACCCGCAGGCGGGTAAACGCTTTGGAGCATGTGATGATCCCGGAAATGCAGGAAAATATCCGGTATATTACCATGAAGCTGGATGAAAACGAGCGGAGCACACAGATCCGTTTGATGAAGGTCAAGGATATGATGCTGGAAGAAGCCCATCACTACAGCCAAAAATAAGGAAGCAGGAAAAGGGCGGAAAGACCTTTCCATACCGGCTTTATTCGGATAACCATGGAAGGCGGATGCGCGGCGCGCATCCGCCGTTTTATTTGGAATCTAGGGAAGTTAGAATGGAATGGCAAATAGCAGTTGAAAAGAGCAAAACTGACGGATATAATGAAAACAGATAAGTAGGCTGTTGTGAGAGGCGGCTGAAAAGGAGAGGATACTATATGGCGATATATGCAGAAAAAAACGCTCAGGGAGAGACTTTATTTATACTAGAAACAGAAAAATCCACCTATCAGATGAAGGCAGATACAAACGGGTATCTTCTGCATCTGTATTATGGGGATCGTATAGAAAGGGAAGACACAGACTATCTGCTTCATAAAGAAGATAGAGGCTTCGGCGCCTGCCCCTATGATCTGGGCAGGAACCGCACCTATTCTCTGGATTCCATTCCCCAGGAATATTCGGCGGGGGGAGCGGGGGATTTCCGTACTCCCTGCATTTCCGCGGAATTTGAAAACGGCGGAAGAACTTTGGATCTGCGGTATGTTTCCTATAAGGAACTGGAGAAAAAGCCCGCTCTTGCTGGGCTTCCGGCGCTGTATGAAACGGAGGAAAACAAGGCGCAGACTCTGGAAATCTGCCTGAAAGACAGCGCGGAGGACCTTTATGTATATCTTCTTTACTCCGTCTTTGAAAAAGAGGATATCATTGCCCGTTCCTGCCGGGTGGAAAACCGCACGGGAAAACAGGTGGCTTTAAACGCTGTGCTTTCCGCCTGCATGGATATAAACGAAGACAGCCCACTGGATCTTATTAGCTTTTGGGGACGGCACTGCATGGAACGGAATGTGGAACGCCGCCCGGTGGCCCATGGAAAAACGGTGATCGACAGCATTCGGGGAACCTCTAGCGCTCAGGAAAACCCGTTTGTTATTCTTTGCGACCCGGATACCACAGAAGATTTCGGCCGCTGCTGGGGCCTTTCCTTTGTCTACAGCGGAAATTTTGCCGCCACCGCGGAAAAGAACCAGCTGGGCCTTACACGGCTCACCATGGGCATAAACCCCGAGGGGTTCCGGTGGAACCTGCAAAACGGAGAAGTTTTCCAGGCTCCTGAGGCTGTTTTCTGCTACAGCCCCATGGGTTTGACAGAGCTTTCCCAGAAATACCATCAGATCTACAGGAAAAATCTTTGCCGGGGATACTGGAAAGACCGCCGCAGGCCTGTCCTTATCAACAACTGGGAAGCTACCTATTTTGGCTTTGATACGGAGAAGCTGGTTGCCATTGCGGAAACGGCCGGAAAGCTGGGAGTAGAGCTTCTGGTTATGGACGACGGCTGGTTTGGCAAGCGAGACGACGACTGGTCCGGTTTAGGAGACTGGAAAGTCAATGAAAAAAAGCTTCCCGGCGGCATGAAGGCGCTTTGCGATAGGATAAACGCTTTAGGAATGAAATTGGGCGTATGGTTTGAGCCGGAGATGGTCAGCGAGGACAGCGATCTTTTCCGAGCCCATCCGGACTGGTTCCTCCATGTGCCGGAAAGAGGATACAGCCGCAGCCGGTATCAGCTCGTTTTGGATTACTCCCGTAAAGAGGTGCGGGACAATATCCACGACCAGATGGCCGCTGTGCTTTCTTCCGCCAACATTGAATATGTAAAATGGGATATGAACCGGCATCTTACGGAGGTATGGAGCGCCGGGCTCCCTGCGGACCGGCAGGGAGAAGTGTATCACCGCTATATGCTGGGGGTATACGAATTGATGGAAAGGCTTCTTACGGAGTTCCCCCATGTGCTCTTTGAAGGATGCTCCAGCGGAGGCGGCCGGTTTGACGCGGGAATGCTGTATTATATGCCCCAGAGCTGGTGCAGCGATAATACCGACGCCATCGAGCGGCTGGAGATCCAGTACGGCACTTCCTTCGGATATCCTATGAGCGCAGTAGGCGCCCATGTTTCCGCCTCTCCCAACCACCAGACGGGAAGACGCACGCCTTTCTACACCAGGGGTGTGGTGGCCATGGCGGGGACCTTTGGCTATGAGCTGGACCTGAACACCTTGACGGACGAAGAACGGGAAATGGTGCGGGAGCAAGTGGCCTTCTATAAAAAGAATTACGATACCATTAACCGGGGTGATTATTACCGGCTGACGGATCCCGCCAAAAACACAGAATTCTGCGCTTGGGAATTTGTGGCACAGGATCAGAAGAAAGCGCTGCTGTTTGGAGTCATTACCCATGTACGCAGCAATATAGCCATGCCGGTTATACGGCTGAAAGGCCTTAAACCCCAAGCAAAATACAGGCTCCTATGCAAAGCCGAAGGAGTAGGAAATTCCGAAAAAGCCGCCAGGGCTCTGGAAGGAATTTACAGCGGTAGCCTCCTGATGGGAGCGGGATTGCGCATTCCCAATCTGCGGGGAGACTGGCCATCCTTCTGTGTGGAATTGGAAGAAGTGCAGTAACAAGGGAAAAACGGCGGTTTTTACATGGAGATAGGGATGCAGGCTGTCATGTGTATGCATTTCAGAAAATACCAGAGCGAAAACGGCCAATACAGGGAAGAAAAAGCGAAAGCGGAGGAAAAAGATCATGCAGTACGATTTTGAAACAGTTGTGGACCGGCGGGAAGCCGGAGCAGAAAAATGGGAACTGATTCGCAGGAAGGACGGTTCTTTTCCGGATGGAATAGTCCCCCTTTCTGTGGCGGATATGGAATTTGCCCTAGCGCCGGAGATTCGGGACGGCCTTAAAAAAGTGCTGGATACGGAAGTGATGGGGTATACCTGCATGAATGACGCCTATAAAGAAGCGGTATGCGCCTGGATGGAAAAACGGCACGGATGGAAGATCCAAAAGGAATGGATCTGCCCCTCCAACGGAGTGGTTCCTGCTTTGGGTGCTGCAGTGCGGGCCTTCGGCGGGAAGGACTGCGGGGTCATTATTATGCCGCCCATTTATCCGCCTTTTTTTGGAGCTTCCAAAGAAAACGGGAGCCATATGGTAGAGTGCCCTCTTATTAACCGGTTGGGACGGTATGAGATTGATTTTGATGCTTTTGAGAAAGCCGCTGCGGCGCCTGAAAATAAAATTTTTCTCCTTTGCAGCCCCCATAACCCGGTGGGAAGGGTTTGGACAACGGAAGAACTTAGGCGTTTAGGCGAAATCTGTTTGAAACATGATCTCCTTGTGGTTTCCGATGAGATCCATTTTGATTTGATTATGCCCGGCTATACCCACACGGTCTTTACAAAAGCTGTGCCGGAGATGGAAAACCGCACGGTCATTTGTACGGCACCCAGCAAAACCTTTAATATAGCTGGTATGCAGACTTCCAATATTATCATAGCTAATCCGGAAATGCGGGAAGCTTTCCGGAAAGAACTGCATGGTTCCCCCAGCTTTTTGGGGTTCCGGGCCTGTGAGGCTGCGTATCGTGGAGCCGAACCCTGGCTGGACGAATGCCTTGAGGTCATTCAAAAGAATTCCGGCCTAGTGGACAGCTTCCTGAAGGAACATCTTCCCTGGGCCGTGGTTTCTCCTTTGGAGGGAACGTATCTGAAATGGGTAGATTTCACACGTTCCGGGCTTTCCAAAGAAGAGTTGGAGGAAAGAATGGTTTCCCATGGCCTGTATCTGGATGAGGGATACATTTTCGGGAAAGAAGGGGAAGGCTTCGAGAGGATCAATATAGCCTGCCCGGAACATGTTTTACAAAAAGCGCTGGAAAGAATGGTAGAGGCTTTGGAGGACATTGTTCCTGCACCGTAAAAATATGGGATGGATACCCGATACCCTGCAGAAAAGGGAGGAGAATGTAAAATGAATCTTCAGGATTGGATGACTCCCATTTGGGGAGGCAGAATCTGGAGAGAGACCTTTATGATGGTCCGTGAGAACGGATGCTGCAGCGCACCGTTTTTGTTTCATCCCGAAAAAATCGAAAGGATAGAGAGCTACGACGGGAAAACGCAGTATGAGTTGGGAAGGGATTGTTTGATACAAGGCGATCGTCTGATCCTTACGGAGAACAGCGGGATCCCTGCCACGAATTGGAAAAGGTTTTATTACGGCACAAGAGAAGAAGCGGAAAAGGACCAGCCTGCCAACATGGGAAGCGATCTTGTTGCCACCACGGACGGCCGGTATATCAATCAGCATGGGGTGGGAAACCCGGAATATGTCACCGATTGGCAGATTGCCGTTACCTATACCACACGGGAACTGTATACAGGCTACAGGCCGAAGTCAGCTTTGGATAAGCTTCCCCGCTTTCGGAAAAAGCTGGAACAGAAAGAACCCATAAAAATTGTGGTTTACGGGGATAGCATCTGCTGCGGCTGGGACTGCTCGGGCATGTATGGCCTGGAACCAGGTCAACCCATCTTCCCGGAGCTTCTGCGGGAAAGCCTGGAAACGTTTTACGGGATACCCGTGGAACTGGTGAACACCTCCGTGGGAGGGGTAAATTCGGACTGGGCTCTTGAAAATGCCGAAGAAAGGGCAATTGCGTATCAGCCGGATCTGTTTATTCTGGGATTCGGAATGAACGACCGGTGCCCCGGAGACGAATACCGCAAAAAAACACAGGCTCTTCTGGAAAGGCTCAAGGAGGGATGCCCCCAGGCGGAATACGTTCTCATCGCCACCTCTCTCCCCAATCCTCTGGCAGAAACGCCGCCTCAATTCTTCTGGTGCCGGCAGTATGAGTATGGGGATGCGTTGGGGGATCTGTGCGGAACGGGGGTCGCGCTGGCGGATGTACAGGCGGTGAACAGAGAACTCCTGAGGAAAAAGCGGTATGAGGATATAGGCGCCAACATGATTAATCATCCCAACGATTTTTTTGCAAGGATCTACGCTCACGTTCTGGATGCACTCCTGAAGCCGTGATACGGGATTACGGATCGGAATATAAAAAAGGAAAGGAACGAAAGAGACCCCTTTCGTTCCTTTCCTTTTTGCGTGCGAAAAATACCCGTATTTCTTATTCTTCCTGCAGCAGAACGGCTCTGGTGAGGGAAGCCTCTGCCCCGCCCAGATACAGGGGAAATGCGCAGAGTGTATAATCCCCCGGCTGGACGTTGGAGAGATCCAGCCCTTCCAGGGCGATGATACCGGCGCCAAGAAGGCCTACATGGGGAGCCACTTCGTCTCCGGCGGCGGCTACGCTTTGGGCATCCGTTCCCACCAGATCCACCCCGGCTTCCGCAAGGGCAAATGCGGCGCTTTGTGTGAGGAAAGCTTTCCCGTTTCCCCGGAACAGGATTTTTTTCCGGCAAGAACCGATAATACGGTCAATATCTTCTCCGGTGATGAGACCTACGGCATCCACTACCGTGCAGGGGCCATAGAAACGATCCAGCGGAATTTGATCGATGGTTTCTCCTCCATCCACAAAATGCAGGGGTGCGTCCAGATGAGTTGCGGAATGGCAGCCGGAATAGAAAGCAGAAAGGTTACACATGTCCCCCTGCTCGATTCGGCGAAGAATTTCCCGATGGGGCGCCGGGTCTCCCGGATATACCCATGCGGAAATCAGTTCTCTGGAAATATCGA
This sequence comes from uncultured Clostridia bacterium, assembly GCA_944380875.1. Lineage (GTDB taxonomy): Bacteria > Bacillota > Clostridia > Oscillospirales > Acutalibacteraceae > UMGS1264. Next base: position 42,214 of record CALWJA010000063.1, on the reverse strand, counting down.
TGATTTTCATATACAAACAGTCCTCCTTATTTTATGCCTCTTCCTGCTTTTCCGGAAGAGAATCCATGAAAGTGTTTTGCCCGATCAGGCTTCCGGCAACCGGGAGATCAGCTCCACCATAAGCTTCTGGGATTTTTCCGCGGCTTCCTGGGCAAATTTTGGAAAATCCACATGAGCGGTACTGTTTCCGTTATCGGAAATAGCCCGGAGAACGGCAAATGGTGTTTTGTTCATAAAACATACCTGGCCGATGCTGGCGCCTTCCATTTCACAGGCCAAAGCGCCGAACTGCTCCCGGATACGTTTGAACGCATCGGGCCCGGCTATAAATTGATCCCCGGAAGCGATGACGCCCCGATGAAGCCCGCCATCATAAACGGAAGCGGCACATTCCAGAGCCAGGTTTGTAAGGGTTTCATCCGCAGGGAGAAAAACTTCTTTCAGAGAGGGAATCTCTCCGGGTTTGTGTCCCAGGGCGGATGTGTCGAAATCGTGCTGCACAACAGAAGAAGCGGCCACAAGATCCCCGATGGCAATACCTTCTCCGATACCGCCCGCTACACCCACATTGATGATACAGCGGGGATCGTATCGCAAAATCATGGTCTGCGCGCAAATAGCGGAATTTACCTTCCCTTCCCCGCAGACGGCGGCTACGCAATTTCGCCTGCGGATGGTTCCCAGATGGAAAACGAGCCCGCCTGCCGTCTCCTCTCTGTGATTTTCCATAGAAGAAACGATTTTTTCGATTTCAATATCCATAGCTCCGATGATACCGATAAAACCGGCATGGAGGCTGGTTTTTTCCGTGCATTGCGGCATAGAAATCCCCCTTTTATTTTGCATTCTGTTTTTTCTTTATTATAGCCTACCCTCTCGCCCCTTGCAACGGTTCCCAAACAAAGATATATAAAGTGCAAGAAGAAAAAATTCACCTAATAAAATCTTATGTAGAATTATATAATGTGCTTATTATACTAAAATTACAATATAGAAGAAAATTATTTATAGAAAATTCGTTGATATAGTAGGAGTATTTACTTTTCGGTATAGGGAAGTTGGAAAGGAATGTGCTGTACATGAAAGATCGTATCCATACTGTTGAATTTTATCCTGTAAAAACTTCTAGTAATATAGAAGAGCTTTGTACTTTAGCGGAAAAAATTTGGCATGAGCATTTTACGCCTATCATTGGCGCGGCTCAGGTAGAATACATGGTGGAAAAATTTCAATCGATTCCGGCTGTTACGGAGCAGATCGCCAATGGATATGAATATTTTCTGCTTTTGCTGGAGGGAAGAGCTATCGGCTATACAGGTATACACGCGGAAAACGGGGAACTGTTTCTGAGCAAGCTTTACCTGCAGAAGGAGAATAGAGGAAAGGGCTATGCTCGCCAGGCGATGAACTTTTTGGAAGATCTCTGCAGGCAGCGGGGGCTTTCCAAGATATGGCTTACAGTAAACCGCCATAACAGCAACACTATCGCAGCCTATAAGGCCATGGGGCTTGTAACCGTCCGGGAACAGAAGGCGGATATTGGCAACGGATTTTTCATGGACGACTACATAATGGAAAAGCCCGTTTCCTGTTGATTCGACGAATGGAGAAAACAGATTTTTAATGCAAATGCAGAAGCCGGAAGGCGAAAAAAGGAGGTGGCTAAAGGTATTGACCGCCACCGGCCATCCAATTCTTAATGAAAAGTGAGGTGACGGAAGAAGTATAAAATGCGTTGCATATTGGTTGGCGAGTAATATTTTATATCTTATGTAAAGAAAGGTAGGAGTGCATGATTATGAAAAAATGGATTGCTTCGATTTTGTCCATTGCAATGCTTCTGTCTTTTGGCGTAAGCGCCTATGCCGATACGGAACCTGCAACGGAGTCTGAAGAAGAAAATGGTGTACCATACACGGGCGTTATTTTTGATACCGATAGAACACAGGAATTTTCTGAGGAAGAGTTAGAGAAGATCGAGGAAAAACTTGCGTCCGTTGAGGCTCTAAAAAATAGCCCTGTGCAAACTCGGCTTTCCAAATTTACCCTCCCCGGTTTTACAATATACCGGCAGGAAAATGATATATATTGTGTGCCTGCCTGTGTAAAAAGTGCACTTAAGTATATTACAGGAAACGTTTATTCACAGTCCAGTATTGCTTCGGCTATGGGAACGTCCAGCAGTATTGGAGGAACTCGGGATACTGCTATTGCTCCCTATATGAATCAAAAACAGAGTCGGTATACCTATTTGCGTGTAGATAATCCCAGTGCAAATTCCATAGGTCTTCTGTCGTATACGGCAATTGCTACAAATGATGTCCCTGCTTTTATGTGTATAGAGGCAGATAATTATTCGGATTGGCTTTATCCTACACAGGGGCATTGCTTGAATGTGAGAGCTGTGTATACGGATAAATCCAAGGTGGAGCTTGCGGATCCTTTGGGCGGGACACAGTTGGGATATCCTTATTATGGAACGTGTCCTACGTATACTGAGCATAGTGTAGGAGATCTTGCACGTATTTGCAGAACGTTAGTGTGGTAAGATAGTAGAGGATGCCTGAGCCTGCATGTATATATGCAGGCTCAGGCATCTACAGATTGGAGGGAGAGAAAATGAAAAAGCTGTTGACTTTGCTGCTATCCCTTGTGATGATCCTTGGCCTTGGGGCCTGCGCCGGGCCGGAGGGAGCCTCTTCGCAGGCAAACGGGAGCGGCACGGATGTCTCCGGGAATGAAAGCAATGGAACCTCTGGCGAAAGTGACCACAGGCCCCTTTCCATCTATAATGGGCAGAATGAAGAAATCGGAAAAATCGAAGCCAACGGAATGATCACCCCGACCAACGGCGGCTTTGTATATATGAAGTATGGAGCAAGTGAAACAGAGTGGGAATTTCATCAGTATACATTTGCTACTGGGGAAAGCGTAAAGCTGGGCTCCATTCAGAATGGTTATTTGCGGCCGCTGCATGGCGTGGTTCTGCAGAACCATCTGTTCACATTTGTTGTGACCATGGAGGGGGAAGAACCCGTTTCGCGGCTGATGGATCTGGATCTGGGAAGCCATACCATGTCGGAACTATATTCCGAAGCCGGTTCATTCTATTTTAATTCCATGGTCAGCGATGGAGACAGGCTGCTTTTTGTGAAGGTGATGGCCAATGAGAGCCGAGTAGAGGAATATAATCTTTCCACAAACGAAAAGAAAATTCTCAAAAGCTTTCCTTTCGACGATGCGAAAGCCCTAGGCGAATCGGTGCGATGCGTTTATACAGACGGGGATACGATCTCCCTTTTATTAGTTGTGAAGGAAACCGAGGATTCCGTGCAGCTGCGGGTAGACGTTTATGATAGGAATATGCAGCTTCTGGAATCCAAGGATGTCACCGGCATTTCCGATAGGGAGGATGAGCTGCGCCAGCGCATAGCCTATTTTACCTATTCGGACGGACTCATGTATTATCAAAATATCAGTTCCACCCGCTTCTTCGGGAGAATTACAGATGCAGGTTTGGAAAAGTTTATGGATTTAGATATTGTGCATAAAATGGCATATGATGCAACTCAGTATTCAGACACAAGGCTATTATTTTGTTCTAATAATGAGAGCAACGCCCTATATCTTCTGGATATGAAGACCGGAAATATCCGCAAAAGCTCTTTCTTTGCGGATGACAGGAATTACCAGTTTGTAAATATTTTCAGGGATGTAAACAACGATGTGCTGATTGTAATGGGAGGAAGAGATCCTTCCATCAACCAGGAGATGCCATACCGCCTCTACTATATCAAGGAATCCGATTTGAAGTTTTCATAAGCCAATAGAAAGATGAAATCAAGATATAAAAAGAGGAGGGTGCTCACCACCCCCCCTCTTTTTTTGTATACGCTCTTGGAGAAGAAATTCCTCCCGTTCCTTTCTTACTTCATGACTTTTTTCAGCATTTTCATTTTCTTTTCCGTATAGGGATGATAGCGGACGGGCATATCCATAGAAGATTTTTTCATAATGCTTTTTTCATGGGTAAAGGTATCAAAGCTCTTTTTACCGTGATAGGAACCCATTCCGCTGTGACCTACTCCGCCGAAAGGCAAATGGTGAGTGGCAAGATGAATGATGGTATCGTTTATGCAGCCACCGCCGAAGGAAACTTCCCGAAGGATACGTTTTTCAAAAGCACTGCTTTGGGTAAAGAGATAGAGAGCCAAAGGCTTTTCCCGTTCCCGAATGAAACGGATGGCATCGTCGGGTTTATCATAAGTGAGGATGGGGAGAATGGGCCCGAAAATCTCCTCCTGCATAGAGGGGCTATCCGCTGTGGCCTCCGTTACGGTAGGAGCTATGGTGAGAGAGTTTTCATCGGCGCTGCCGCCCAGAAGAATGGTTTCTCCTTCCAGTATATCGAGCAGTCTCCGGAAATGCTTTTCATTGATAATTTTAGGATATTCGGGGTTTTTCTCAGGATTTTCCCCCAGCGCATCGTGTATATTGCTTTTTAAGAGACGAATCAGGTCTTCTTTCCGTTCCTTCTTAACCAGCACGTAATCAGGAGCTACACAAGTCTGCCCTGCGTTCAGGAGTTTGCCAAACACAAGCCTGTGGGCTGCCAAAGGCAGATTGGCGGTTTCGTCGATAATGCAGGGGCTTTTGCCGCCCAGCTCCAAGGCAACAGGCGTCAAATTCCGGGAGGCTTTTTCCATAACCAGTTTTCCTACGGAAACACTCCCCGTAAAAAAGATGAAATCAAAACGCTGCTCCAAAAGGGCGCTGTTTTCCTCCCTTCCCCCTTCCACCACAGCTACATGGGAGGGTGAAAATACAGAGCCGATCAGTTCCGCCAGAATACGGCTGGTATGTGGAGCGTAAGCGGAAGGCTTTAGTATGACACAATTCCCCGCGGCAACAGCGCCGATAAGGGGATCCAGACTCAGCATAAAAGGATAGTTCCATGGAGACATAATAAGCACCGTGCCATAGGGTTCTTTCCAGATGAAGCTGCGGCCGGGGAACTGAGAAAACGGGGTGGGAACCTTCCGAGGCTTTGCCCATTTTTCCAGATGCTTCAGTATATAACCGAGCTCGTCCATCACCATGCCGATCTCGCTCATATAACTTTCAAAGGGAGCTTTGCGCAGGTCTTTATATAGGGCGTCGGAAATGTCCTTTTCCCGGGAAAGAATGGCGTTTCGAAGCGCTATGAGAGCTTCTTTCCTGCCTGCAGTGTCCAAGGTGGCGCCTCCATAAAAGTAATCTTTCTGGCGGGAAACAAGGGCGGGTATGTCCATAACAAGACCTCCTGACTTTCCGTAAGCTGTGTTTTAGTATATGCGTTTTTTTAATAAATAACCGGTACGCGGGCAAAGCGATATCCTGCCATAAATAGGATAGTTTTGGATATTCTTTTCTTTTTCATTCTATCATTGGAACGCACGGATGACAAGAGATAGGAAGAACCATTTGCTGTTTATTGGATCATGGAAAAGGCTCCCATGTGTTTGCCTAAAGATATGGTTTGTTGTATAATAAGACAGATAGTATTTGCGGATAGGTGTATCCTTTCGCACAGGAGAAAATTTGCCCCAGCACACTTGTAGAATTCCGGATGTCGCTGGAGAAAGCAGCCATGCCCAGATTTTTGAAAGAAACATGCAGGTATGGGAATGGAGGTATCCGGAAGAACCGGGCCGAAAAAGGAGAGAAGATCTACATGCAGCAAAACCGAGAGACAGAAAAGCAGACGGGCTCTGCAAAGGAAACGGGGAAAAAGATTCGGGCATATCTGGATAATTCCTCCACTACCCAGCCTTGCCGGGAGGCGGTGGAAGCCGCGGTCCGTTCTATGGAAGATAACTGGGGTAATCCTTCTTCCCTCCATACTCTGGGGTTCCTGGCCGAGCAGGAAATGCGGAAAAGCCGGGAGACAGTGGCAAAAGCCCTTTTCTGCCGCCCGGAGGAAATTGTTTTTACATCTGGAGGAACGGAGGCCGATAACATAGCTGTTTTTGGAGCGGCCTACGGCAGAATACGAAGAGGCAAGCATATTGTAACAACGGCAATAGAACATCCTGCCGTACTCAATGCTATGAAGCAATTGGAAAAAGAGGGCTTTTCCGTTACATATCTTATGCCGGATTCCTTTGGATGGATTGCGCCGGAACAGGTCTTTGACGCGGTAACATCCGAAACCATATTGGTAAGCATGATGGCGGTGAACAATGAAGTGGGTTCCATCCTGCCTCTGGAAGCTGCCGCCCAGGCTATCCGGGAGAAAAAAGCGCCTGCCCTTTTCCATGTAGACGCGGTGCAGGCTTTCGGCAAAATCCCCCTGCGCCCGGCAGACATGGGGGTGGATTTGATGACGGTAAGCGGCCACAAAATCCATGGCCCTAAAGGTATCGGCGCGCTGTATATTCGGCGGGGGGTACATCTGGCTTCCCGGGTTTTCGGAGGCGGCCAGGAACAGAATATTCGCCCCGGCACGGAGCCTATGCCGGCCATATCCGCTTTTGCTGCGGCAGTAGGGGCCCTTCCCGATCTGAAAAAAGAGGAAGAGCGGATACGGGGGCTAAACAAGCTCTTGCGGGAAAGGCTGCAGGCTATTCCCCAGGTAAAAATCCATTCTCTGGAAAAGGGAATCCCCTATATTGTGAATTTTTCCGCAGGCACCGTACGCGCAGAAACCATGCTGCATTTTCTTGCGGAAAGAGGCGTGTTCGTATCCACAGGTTCCGCTTGCGCCAAAGGGAAGGAAAGCCATGTGTTGTCCGCTATGGGACTTCCCAAGGAAGAAATAGCCTCCTCCCTTCGGGTCAGCTTTTCCCGGATGAACGGGGAAGAAGACGTGGATGCTTTCGCCTGCGCTCTGGAAGAAGGCCTCTCTGTTTTGGCGAGAAAAGGGTTAAAGCGCGTTTAACCGGGCTGTAAGTATTTAATTCTATTATATTTATCATCAATAATACAAAGAGTATATTGAAAAGGAACGTGTACGTGCATATGAAGGAAATTATTTTGATTAAATTGGGCGAGATTGTTTTAAAAGGTCTTAACCGAAATACTTTTGAAGCGGTGCTCTTAAAAAATATCAAACGCAGATTGGCACCGGTTGGCGCATTCACAGTGCGGACAGCGCAATCTACTGTATATGTGGAACCAAAGGATGAATCCGCCGATATGGAGGCAGCCGTGGAAAGGATCCGCCGGATTTTCGGCATTGTGGCTTTTTCCAGAGCGGGTGTAACGGAGAAATCCATGGATGCCATCCTTCCGGGCGCCTGTGAATATCTGCGGGAACAGTTGAACCGCTGCCGTACCTTTAAAGTGGAGTCCAAACGTTCCGATAAAGCCTTCCCCTATACGTCCCCGGAAATTTCCGCAGAGGTGGGGGCGAAGCTTCTGGAGGAATTTCCTCATTTGCAGGTAGACGTGCATGAGCCGGATATTGTAGTCCGGGTGGAGATCCGGGATTTCGGAGCGTATATCCACGGGCAGCCTATACCGGGAGCGGGCGGTATCCCCGTGGGCACGGGAGGCAAGGCGGCCATCCTGATTTCCGGAGGAATCGACAGCCCTGTGGCTGCTTGGTGCATGGCAAAAAGAGGGTTGGAGCTGACCCCTGTGCATTTTGCCAGCCCTCCCTATACCAGCGAACGGGCGGAACAGAAGGTAAAAGATCTGCTGAAAAAGGTCAGCGCCTATGCGGGGCGGATGTTTATGTTTACCGTTCCTTTCGCCAAGGTGCAGGAAGCTATTTTGCAAAACTGCCCGGAGGAATATTTCACCATTATTATGCGTCGTTTTATGATGCGCGTGGCGGAAAGAATTGCAGTTAAAGAAAAATGCCGTGCTTTAATTACCGGGGAGAGCCTGGGCCAGGTAGCCAGCCAGACGCTGCAGGCTATCGCGTGCACAGATGCCGCTGCCGGCATGCCAGTTTTCCGGCCTCTGATCGGCATGGATAAAAGCGAAATTGTCAAGATTGCCCGGGACATCGATACCTTTGAGATTTCCATTCAGCCTTTCGAGGATTGCTGCACCGTGTTCACCCCCCGCCACCCCAGGACAAAGCCCGAATTGCAGGCCGTTCTGGATGCGGAAGCTGCCTTGGATGCGGAAGCCCTTATTCAGGAATGTGTAGATAACGCTTCCATAACCAGAATTGCGCCTTAAGGCGTATGGAATTTGGGTGAGAAAATACGGAGTATAGTTCCCTTGAAAGGGTATTCATTTGCAACGGAAAGGAGACGCCGGCCTTTGTATACCGGCTTTATATATGAATATGGACAGAATGCATGAAGAAAAGCGGGAAGGACGGAAAGCGCCCCAAACGGCGGAAATCCTCGCAGTGGGGACAGAGCTCCTTCTTGGACACACCATAAACACCGACGCCGCTTTGGTGGCCCGTGAACTGAACAGTCTTGGCATCAGCGTTTTGTATTCTACTGTTGTGGGAGATAATCCCCAGCGGCTGGCGGACGCTATGGGAACGGCTTTCAAAAGAAGCGACCTGGTGGTCACCACAGGTGGACTGGGACCCACGGGGGATGATCTGACAAAAGAGACCGTGGCCGCGGCCGCAGGAAGACACCTTGTTCTCCATGAAGAGAGCAAACGGAGGATCGAAGCCTATTTCAAGGGAAGAGAATGCGGCGAAAGCCAGTTTCGGCAGGCCATGCTTCCCGAAGGATGCCAGGTATTCCCCAACGATTTTGGCACGGCGCCGGGATGTGCCTTTTACAGCGAGAACGGTTCCCTTGTGATGATGTTTCCGGGCCCTCCTTCGGAGCTCATCCCCATGCTGAAGCAATACGGAGTGCCCTATCTGAAGCGTTTTTCAGAGGGCGTGATTTTGTCCCGCATGATGCGGGTGTTTGGTATGGGCGAAGGAGCTGCGGCAGAACGGATCGCGGATCTGACGGAAAGCGAAAACCCTACGGCGGCCACATATGCCAAGGAAAATGAAATGTTTATCCGGGTTACGGCCCGGGCGGCATCCGAGGCAGAGGCAGAACGTCTCTGTGAGCCGATGATCCGGGAAATCCGGCGCAGGCTGGGGGATGTAATTTATACAGTGAATGAAGACGGGACCTCCGACAGCTGCCTGGAAAATACAGTGGTGGCGCTCCTGGAAGAAAAGGGCTGGACCTTTGGAGCGGCGGAATCCTGCACGGGAGGCCTTCTGGCAAAACGCATAACGGATGTCCCCGGCGCTTCCGACGTGCTCCGGCTCAGTATGGTCACCTACGCCAACGAAGCCAAGGCGCAGTTTTTGGGAGTCCCGGAGGAAACCCTTCGCGATTACGGCGCCGTAAGCTTCCAGACGGCAAAGGCTATGGCGGAAGGAATCCGGCTGGCGGCCGGCGCGGATCTGGGAATCGGCATTACGGGTGTGGCCGGCCCTGGCGGCGGTACGCCGGAAAAACCGGTAGGGCTTGTATTTATCGCTTTATGCGACGGAGAACATACATGGGTAAGGCGTATGGATCCTCCCGGAAGAGTGAAATCTCGGGAATCTCTGCGCATACGGGCTTCCTCCATAGCATTGGACATGATACGTCGCCGGGCGGAAGGTCTTTCTCAGAAACCGACAGAGATGTTTGAAGCAAGTGTTCCCCAGGGAGTAGCAGCTGCGCTGGCAAGTCTCAAATGAACACAAAAAAGAATATACACGTAGATGACGAACACCTCATCCGTATACGCATGGACAAGGAGGGATCCCAATGGACGATAAGGATATCAAGCAGACTTTAAAACAGGAACGAGCTCCAAAACACAGAAGACGGAGCCGAAAAAAGCAGAAGGACGAGCAATACTGCCCGCCTATAGAGGAAAAAGAAACCGCCGTGGAAAAACCGAAACGGTGTTTTCTAGCTGCGTTTATTCCCTGGAAGGGGGATACAGTTCGGGAGGGTGTCCTGAAATCTCTTTTTCTAATCTGCCTTGCGGTGTTCCTCACATGCGGCGGTATTTTGCTGAATGATTATGTATTGAAGCCGGGAACAGTTACAAAAGACAACGATGAGCTTGCGGCTATCTATCATTCCGTGGATTCCGGTTCCGAAACGGGTTCACAATCCCAGGAGGGAGAAACAGAGGAACCAGAAAAGGATGAGGAAGGAAATCTTGTAAAGATAGCCAAGCTGCAGGAGATCAATCCGGATATTATCGGCTGGATCACTGTGCCCAATACGGTGATTGATCTTCCCGTTCTGCAGTCCTCCGAAAGCTATCCGGAATATTATTTATACCAAAACTATAAAAAGGAATATTCTTTTGCCGGCAGCATTTTCCTGGATTCCAGATGTACTTTGCAGAGCCGTTCCATGATTCTATTTGGCCATTCGCTGAATTCCGGTCTTATGTTTACCGATCTTCTGGATTATAAGAGCCTGGATTTTTATAAGAGTTCGCCGGTGTTTACTTTCGATACCATTGAAGACGAAAACCAGTGGAAAATCGTTTCTGTATTCCTTGCCAATACGGATGCGGAACATGGGGAACCGTTTAATTATATGCGGGTCAATTTTCAGGACGACAGCGATTTTATGAATTTTGTCTATCAGATCCGGATCCGTTCCCTGTTTGATATACCGGTGGATTTTGGACCGGAAGATCAGCTTCTTCTGCTTTCCACCTGTTCCTATGAATATGACGACTACAGATTGGTAGTGGCTGCCAGAAAGGTGCGGGAAGGGGAATCGGACAAGGTGGAGACTTCCAAAGCGGCATACAGCAGCAAAACAGTTTTCCCGGAAAACTACCGGAAGGATAGGGGACTTTCTTTGCCGGATTGGCCGGAAACCTATGAAGAAGCGAAAGAGCAGGGCCTTTTGAGCTGGGCGGTGGAATAATGGAAAACGGAAAGATTTCTTCAATCGTTCCGAATACGATTGAGGAATACAAAAAAGGGCGGCCGGAGGAATCTCCCTCTCTTAGCGCCGGTATTTTGTTTTACCGTGCAGGCGGTACGGCCGCTATGGAAGACAGAATTCATACCATGCTGCTCCGGATAGGGGGAACCCTTTCCGGAGCATTGGCCATACAGGAAGAAAAGGAACTGCTGGGAATGCTGAACCATTTGCTGGAAAGCAGCCGGTGTGTTTTTGTAGTCAGCGGTGCCTTAGGTGGCAGGCCGGAAGCTGCAGAGCCTATTTTCAGAGCCATGAGGGCTTCCCTTACTCCAGAAGGGGAACCGGAAACCATCTTAACCCTTTCAGGCAAACAGCTGCGGGGATATCTTCCGGAAAGCAGGGAAAAAATTATTTGTATTCTTCCCGATGAGGAAGAAGAAGCACAGGGTATGCTAAAGGAGGCTTTTTTGCGCATAGCAGAAAAGTTTTCCCTGCCGTATGAAGAGGAGAAAGACGCTGCCCTGGATTCTGAAAAAGAAAGAAAAGGACTGCAAGCTTTTTTTCATCATAAGGAAGGAAATATACCGGCAGAAAAGCTCAAATAAAGGGAAAATAAGGGCTCTTTGCATTGCGCCGCTGTATAGCCGGGCGGTTCAAAGGCAATATTTAGTTTGTATTTTCTCTATATAATTGTATGATTTGAAGTGAAAAAGTAAATTCGGATGGGAAAAGCAGAAAATTTACCCGTATAAAAAGGAGGAAGGGAAATGGATCTGATCGGCCAGATGAAAAACATGGATATGTTCCGCAAATTTTTGCGCGGGGATGTAAGCCATATGTGCCCTTACCCCTTTATTCCCCAGAAACCCCCGGCTTTTCCCGTGGAGGAAACAGGATTTTTAGCTTCCACTCCGGAAAAGGAAGGAATCCCTTCCGTTGTGATTGAAAAATATTTTCGTGAATTGGATGAAGAAAAAGACGCACACCCCCACAGTGTTTTGATTCTTCGCCATGGAAAGCTGATTGCCCGGGGAGACTGGGCTCCTTATACCTATCAGCTGCCCCATGCCATGTATTCCTTTTCCAAAAGCGTAGTGAGCCTTGCTTTTGGGATTGCCAAGGAAGAAGGACTTCTTTCCGAAGACGACCGGCTGGTTTCCTACTATCCCTATAAACCCGCCCCGTTTAGAAGTTCCCGGATGGGGGAAGTGACGCTTCGCCATCTTCTTACTATGACCAGCGGCGCTGTTTTCGCAGAGGCGGGAAGTGTTGCGGAAAAGGACTGGATCCGAGGGTTTCTTATGGGGGACTGTGCCTTTGAGCCGGGATCCCGTTTTTCTTATAACAGCATGAACACATATATGCTCAGCGCTATTTTGCGGAAGGTAACAGGAATGTCCCTTACAGAATACCTGACGCCCCGGCTGTATACGCCTTTGGGCATGAAGCCCCCCTATTGGGAGACTTGCCCCATGGGCATTGAAAAAGGAGGATGGGGTCTGTATCTTACTCCTTTGGATATGGCAAGACTGGGGCAGCTTATGCTGCAGAAAGGGCAATGGGATGTAAACGGAGAACGGCGGCAGATTGTTCCCGCCCGGTGGATAGAAGAAGCTACCGACGGGCATATTCCCACCGGAAGCGACGGAATTGCCTACGGCTATGGGTATCAATTCTGGAGCTTTGAAAAAACAGGGTATCAGTTCAGCGGCATGTTCGGCCAAAGGGTGGTTGTGCTGCCGCAGCAGGATATGGTTATTGCCATAACCGCCGGAAGCCAGGAGATTTTTACGGATCGTATTGCAAAAATTACAGCCCGATATTTTGGGGAGGCCGCGCCGCGATACGGGGAAAGCCCCATTGCGGCCAAACCTGGGGCACACCGTTCCCTTCGGAAGGTTTTGGAATCCCTAGCAGCTTTTCCGGAATACGGCAAACCCGCAGGGGATAAGCTGACTCTCAGAGAAAAACTCTTTTTTGATTCCCGCAATCAGGCCTTGGAGCAAGGAATCCAGCGATTGGATGGGAAGCGGTACCGTTTGGAAAAGCCTTCCGGTATGGTGGCTTCCCTTCTTCCCATGCTGATCTCCTGCCTGACAAACAATTTCCCCTTTACTCCTTCGGAAATGGAATTCCACATGGATCGGGAAGAAGTGAAGATACAGTTTCTCGGCCCAGCCGGGGAAAAGGCACATGTAATTGCGGGTTTGGACGGCACTCCGCGGACATTTTCCCTAACGCTCAACGGGGAGCCCTTCTGGGTAGGGGGATCGGCGCGGTTGGCTCTGGATGAGGACCACAGGCTTGTTTTGAAGATCAGTCTCAGCTATTTGGAAACGCCCAGCACCCAGGAGTTAAAATACATTTTTTATGAAGACGATGAAAGAAATGGGGAAGGCTGTGTCCTTCTTCGTTTTCGGGAGACACCGGATGCGGCTGTGGCAGGAAAGATGCTTTCCGATTTATTTACAGGGGAGGACGCAAACCAGGCGGCTCTCAGAGAAAAAATACGGAACGGAGTCCACCGCTTGTTTGAACCCAAGCTGAAAGGGAGTCTTATTGAAGAGCCTTCCAACCCGGTATCGGAAAAATCTGAACAGGAGGCCGGTATCCCTGTGGAAACCCCCGGCCCCGCTCCATTGCCTTCCCAAGAATAATATAGAAACAGATAAGAAAAACCATCCTCAGGCAGTGTGCCGGGGATGGTTTTTTTGCAGGTTTGTTTCTGGAACCGGAGAGGTTATTTTTTCTCCTTCAAATAGGAAAGAGAAGGTTCCCGTTTTTGCTCCATGCCTAAAATAAGGGTATTCCAATTGGTAAGCAGCCAATTTCTACATTTGACAGTCCATTGGCGGGTGGCCATAGTCTGTTCTTCCGATGGAAATACACTTTTGCCCACCCTTTCCATCTGCTGTCCAATACGGCTGAGAAAATCTCCGTATGCCGGAAGGCTGGGGAATATGGCAGAGTTCCCCGCCTCTTTATATGCTTCCAGCATCTGTTCCATGCGGCTTCCCACAATTTTGGGATCGTGTTCCTCGTTGCCCACATCCAGCCACATCCAGGCAGCATAGGCCAGATCGTCCAGAGGCGAGCCAAGACCGGCTGCGTCCCAATCGATGAGGCCAGTGGGGATTCCTTCGGTAAACAGGAAGTTGCAGGGGGAAAGATCGTTGTGGCACACGGTAACGGTTTCATGCTCTTTGCAGGCGGGAAAATCCAGAAGGGCGTCATGGCAGCGGCGGACAATTTCCATAGCCGCCCCGATCTGCTGATCGGTAAACTCCCCCAGGTCATCCGGACAGACGCCGGGAAGGAATGTTATGGATTCCCGGCCCTTTTCATCCTGCCCCAAATACCGGGGAACACCGGATACGCCTTTCTTTTCCAGATGGAGAAGGACGGAATGAATAAAAGTGGAACGGGGGTTCACCGGTCTGCGGACAGTATCGCCTACCCGAACTACACCTTGGGTGACCCGTCCTCCTGCCAGAGGGATTTCCTTTTCGGAAGGGATGAGAAGAGGTTCTCTGGAATCGTCCAAAGTGGGCAGCTCCTTTCCTTAAATAGAATAGCAGGAAATATGAAATACCAGGATTTCGGCTTTATACACGTCTGTAACAGGCAATCATTTTTTAAATACCGTTATAACTGGCTGCCGGCCCGGTATATTTCATTCTCTTTCTTACTCCGCGCGGAACATGCGGGCACAGGCCACGGCGTTTTTCCATCCCCGTAAGAGTTTTTCCCGCTGTTCTTCTTCCATCTGGGGTTCGTAGACTTTATCGATGCGCCAGTGCTTTTCAATTTCCTGGGTATCCTTCCAGAAGCCCACAGCCAGACCGGCCAGATAGGCGGCACCCAGGGCGGTGGTTTCCCGGATAATGGGTCGGCGCAGACGCTTTTGGGTGATATCTGCCTGGAACTGCATAATAATATCGCTGACACTGGCACCTCCATCCACCTTTATTTCCCGAATGGCAAGGCTGGTATCCGCCATCATAGCATCAATTACATCCTTGCTTTGGTAAGCGATAGCATCCAGAGCGGCGCGGATAATGTGGTTTCGGCTGGTGCCTCTTGTGAGCCCGAAGATGCTTCCCCGGGCGTACATATCCCAGTGGGGAGCCCCCAAACCTGTAAAGGCGGGGACAAAATAGACCCCTTCCGTATCCTTTACTTTGCCGCCGAAATAATCTGCATCCGGTGCGGAAGAATAAAACCGCATTTCATCCCGCAGCCACTGCAGAACAGCGCCGCCTACGAATACGCTTCCTTCCAGGGCATAGGTCACTTTCCCGTCTATGCCGTAGGCAATGGTGGTGAGCAGGCCGTTTTTGCTGTTTACAGGGGTATCCCCCGTATTCATAAGAATGAAATTTCCTGTTCCGTATGTATTCTTTACATCTCCCCGGCGAAAACAGGTCTGCCCAAAGAGGGCGGCCTGCTGATCGCCCGCTATGCCGCAGATGGGAATTTCGGCGCCGCCTATATTAGTATATCCGTAAATTTCCGAACAGCTTTTTACTGTAGGAAGCATACAGGAGGGAATGCCCAGGGCTTCCAGAATACGCGTATCCCAGGAGAGGGTATGGATATTAAAAAGCATAGTGCGGGATGCGTTTGTATAATCCGTTACATGCACCTTTCCGCCTGTCAGCTTCCAGATCAGCCAGGTATCCACTGTCCCGAAGAGAAGCTGCCCTTTTTCTGCCTTTTCCCGGGCGCCTTCTACGTTTTCCAGTATCCAGAGAATTTTCGTGGCGGAGAAGTAGGCGTCGATCAAGAGGCCGGTAGCACTTCGGATATATTCCGTAAGTTCTTTGTCTTTCATCAGTTCCTCACAGAGCTCCGCCGTGCGGCGGCACTGCCACACGATTCCGTTATAAACGGGCAGACCCGTTTCCTTATCCCAGACAATGGTGGTTTCCCGCTGGTTTGTAATGCCAATTCCCGCAATCTCCGATGGGGAAACATTCATCTTGGTGAGGGCTTCTATAAGAACGCCGTATTGGGTTACATAAATATCGGTAGGGTTGTGCTCCACCCAGCCAGCCTTCGGATAGATCTGGGGAAACTCCTTTTGCGCCAGGGACATGATATTTTGTTCCCTGTCGAACAGGATACACCGGGAACTGGTAGTGCCCTGGTCCAGTGCAAGTATGTATTTTTTCTCTGATTCCCTTTGGAATGCTTGTGCGCCTGTTGCAGACATGGTACTCCTCCTTCTAAAGAGACTGCGGGGTTTCGCACGTTTTCATATCTTCACCTTGTGCAGAAGCAAAATTCGCGATCCCATAAAGTCTCTTTTTCCTATGTGCAGAATATATAAAATTATGCTAACACAGGAGTAAATTGGAGTCAAGCAGCGAAAAGAAAACAGAATGAACGTTTTTTTACATGGTTTTTAACATATATTTTCTTGCTACCTTCTTTGGAATACCGTATACTTACATTGTATTCTATTTCTATGTTTAGCAGGCACGGAAAAGGCGGGAGGGAGCAAATACAATGAAAGAAAAGGATTTGTTCCGCAAAATTGTGGAGGACTGCCCTGTAATTGCTGCGGTTAAGGATATGGACGGGCTGGAAAAAAGCCTGCAATCCGATATACAGGTCATATTCGTTTTATTTGGCAACATCTGCACCATTGTGGATATTGTGGACCGAATTAAAGAGGCCGGCCGTATGGCAGTGGTTCATATTGATTTGGTGGCGGGCCTGAGCCCCAGGGAAATATCGGTGGATTTTATAAAACAAAACACAAAAGCCGATGGAATTATCAGCACCCGGCAGCCTCTTATTGTGCGGGCAAAGGAATTGGGGCTTCTGGCAGTACAGCGCTTTTTTGTGATTGATTCCATGGCGCTGGAAAGCGTCCTGCGCCCCAGAGAATATGCGGCCAGGCCGGATTTTATTGAGATCCTGCCGGGAACTATGCCGAAAATCTTCAGGCGTGTGTGCGGGGAGATCCAGACGCCTGTCATTGCCGGAGGGCTTATCAGCGACAAGGAAGATATTATGGCGGCTCTGGGATCCGGCGCATGCGCCATCTCCACCACGAATCCTCAGGTTTGGTTTATGTAAAATTAGCCGTTGCTTTTAAGGAGCAAAGCAATAAAGTAATGAAAAATAAAGGATGCAGCGGCGGTGAGCCCTTGCATTCCGATTTTAACTGTGCTATAGTAAAGAAAACAGAATATTTGCTGTAGAGAATGAGCCAAGCAAAAGAAAGTCTGCGAAAGCAGGCTTGGTTTTGCTTGGCTTTTTTGCGTTCTCCCAAAGTTTTTGGGCGGGATTCGGCCTGCAAAATGTATGCGCGATTCCGCAGGGTTGGGAAGGGCAAATGCTTCTGCGGGTATATCTGCGGAAAGATCAGGAGGTTTTGAAATGGTTGATGTTGCAATCATCGGCGGCGGTGTCTGTGGCTGCTCGCTCTTGTATGAACTGAGCCGGTATGATGTGGACGTTGTTCTGCTGGAGAAGGAAAACGATGTTTCGGTAGGCACTACAAAGGCTAACAGCGCTATCGTGCACGCCGGATACGACCCGGAACCGGGCACCAAGATGGCGCGCTACAATGTGGAAGGAAATGCCATTATCAAGGAGCTTTGCGGGAAGCTGGATATCCCCTATAAGCAGATCGGTTCTCTTGTTCTGGCTTTTGATGAGGAACAGGAAGAACTGGTTAAGGAATTGTTCCGCAGAGGCACAGAAAATGGGGTGCCGGGGCTGCGGATCCTTACAGCAGAAGAAGTCTTTTCTATGGAGCCCAATGTGAGCCGGGAAGTAAAATCTGCCCTGTATGCTCCATCCGCAGGCATTATAAGCCCTTGGGAGCTGGCCATCGCCCAGGCGGAAACTGCCGTGAAAAACGGAGCCAAGATGCTTTTGAATACGGAAGTCACCGGCATCCGCAAAACAGACGGCGGATTTAGTATTGAGACAAACGGAGAACCCATTGAGGCCCGTTATGTGGTCAATGCCGCCGGGGTGAACTGCGATCTTATTAACGATATGCTTTGCCCCCATACTTTTACTGTTACGCCCGGAAAAGGGCAGTACTATCTTCTGGACAAAAGCCAGGGGGAACTGGTAAACCATGTAATTTTCCAATGCCCCTCCAAACTGGGCAAGGGTGTTCTTGTGTCTCCCACTGTTCATGGCAACCTGATTGTAGGCCCCAATGCGGAACCTGCCGAACGGGGCGATTTGGGAACTACTGCCGAAGGTATGGATTTTGTTAAAAAAATGGCGGCTATTTCCGTCCCCAACATTAATTACCGGGATTCCATCCGGAATTTCAGCGGGCTGCGAGCCAACACGGAGATTGATGATTTCATTATTGGAGAGACAGAGGTAAAGGGATTCTTCCGCATAGCGGGAATCAAATCCCCCGGCCTCACTTCCGCCCCGGCTATCGCCAGGGATATGGTGAAAATGCTGGAAGCCGGCGGACTTTCCCTGACGGAGAAAACGGATTTTGACGACAGCCGGAAGGTTCTTCGTTTCAAGCATTTGTCCCATGCGGAAAGGGCAGAGGCAATCCGGAAGAACCCCCTCTACGGAAAAATCATTTGCCGCTGCGAAACGATCACGGAGGGTGAAATTGTGGACGCCCTGCACAGGCCTTTGCCGCCCTGCTCTATAGACGGTGTTAAGCGCCGCTGCGGTTCCGGCATGGGACGCTGCCAGGGTGGTTTCTGCGGCCCCAGGGTGCAGGAAATTATCTCCAGGGAGCTGCATGTTCCCCAGGCTTCCGTTATGCAGGATAGGGAAGGCATGTATATTATCACAGGGGAAACCAAGACGGGAGGGAGACAATAATGGAGACTCTCTATGACGTAATTGTAGTAGGCGGAGGCCCGGCGGGGTTGGCTGCCGCTTTGGAAGCGAATAAAAGCGGAGCCCAAAAGGTACTGATTCTGGAAAGAAACCGGGAACTGGGCGGTATTTTAAATCAGTGCATTCACAACGGCTTTGGCCTGCATTACTTTAAGGAAGAGCTCACCGGGCCGGAATATGCCGGACGGTTCATTGAGCAGTTGAAGGATACCGGTATAGAGGTTATGCTGGATACCATGGTGCTGGAAGTATCTCCGGATAAGACTGTCCATGCCATGAACAGCCAAAATGGCTACATGCAGCTCAAGGGAAAAGCAATCGTCCTGAATATGGGATGCCGGGAGCGCACCCGCGGCGCAATCGCCATTCCTGGAGACAGACCCGCAGGCATCTTTACTGCGGGCGCGGCACAACTTTATATGAATGTGGAAGGCTATATGGTGGGAAAACGGGTGCTTATCCTGGGTTCCGGCGATATCGGCCTAATAATGGCTCGCCGTATGACGCTGGAAGGCGCCAAGGTGCTGGGCTGTGTGGAACTGATGCCATATTCCAACGGCCTGAACAGAAACATAGTTCAATGTCTTAACGATTACGACATTCCCCTGTATCTTTCCCACACCATCACCGATATCCGGGGAGATAAACGGGTGGAGCAGGTAGTGGTTTCCAAGGTGGATGAGAACCGCCGCCCCATTCCAGGCACAGAAATGGTTTTTGACTGCGATACAGTATTGCTTTCCGTAGGACTTATTCCGGAAAATGAGCTTTCCAGGCAGTCCGGCATTGAGATTGACCGGCGTACCAACGGCCCGGTGGTATACGAGAATATGGAAACCTCCATCCCCGGCATTTTTGCCAGCGGCAATGTAGTGCATGTTCACGATCTGGTGGACTTCGTTACTGCTGAAAGCCAGCGTGCCGGCAAAGCGGCTGCTCTGTATGCACAGAACGGTGAAGCGCAGGGTGACATATTTACCCTGGAAAACGGAAGCTGTGTCAATTATACGGTTCCCCAGAAAGTGCGGCCTTCTAATGTAGAGAAATTTGTGGAGATCTTTTTCCGGGTTAACTTTGTTTACAGCAACGTGGTGATTCAGGTTTCTTCCGGCGGGGAAGTGCTCTGCAGCTTTAAGCGCGAACATATGGCGCCCGGTGAAATGGAAAAGATCGTGTTTCCCAAGGCATTGTTCTCAAAAATCCGGGATGGAAAGGTTACCGTATCTGTGGTGAAGGAGGCCGATGCCAAATGAAAGAACTGATCTGTATTGTATGCCCAAAGGGCTGCCATTTGAAGGTGGATGAAGAAAACGGCTATGCGGTTACAGGAAATTCCTGCCCCAGGGGAGCGGAATACGGCAAAAAGGAGCTTGTGAACCCTACAAGGGTCATCACTTCTACTGTTCGGGTAGAGGGCGGCACACTCCGTCGTGTTTCCGTAAAAACCAGTTCGGATATCCCCAAAAAGGATATTTTTAAAGCCATGGCACTTTTGGATTCTGTAACGGTAAAGGCGCCTGTTTCCATCGGTGACGTTGTGGTAAAAGATATTCTGGGATTGGGTGTGGATTTTGTAGCTACCAAAAACGTTCCCTGCGAATGAGGGGCAGATGTTTTTGTAATAAGGGACATTTTCTGCCAATTTTTCTCTTATGATGTAAACTTTACGTAAGAAGGAACTGCTGAACGCAACAGCGGAGATGTTCCACAGATTATATAATCAAACTGGAGATAGAAGTAAAAGGCTTCCGGTATATCCGGAAGCCTTTTTGCAATATGGAATCTCGAGGCATCATAGCTGAAAGAACTTTTTTACTTTAAAAATGGAAAGAATTACCATGTAAAATTTATGCCCGTAAAATTTAACAAATTGTGGCTGTTTCACGGATTATTTCCCTTTATTTTTAGAAAAATTTGCTGTATAATATAGAAGCAATTGTATTTCTAGCGAATCTTGGTGTCATTTTGTTATAAATGTGACCGAAAATACAGAATGTTATTTTTGTGAAATTTGGGAACTTGTCTTTTGAAATACAAGATGCGGACATAAATATTTAGAATTTATTTTGTTAATTAGGAATAATATTTTGGAGGCGGACGAGTCTCCCAAGCAGTTTGGAGGATAGGAAGGATGGCTTCTCAGGAGAGAATACAACAGGCGGAAATTTGGAAAGAACTGCTCCACCGGCTCCCAGGAGTTGTAAGCGCGGAGTTCGTTTTCGACGACAAGGATTCCGTGAAAGAACTTCATATTCTTTCCACGCAGAAAAGATCCCCCAAGCAAATTGTTCGAGATGTGGAATCTGCGATGATAGCAAAATTCGGAGTGGAGATCGATCACCGGATTATTAGTATAGCACAGATTTCCGACGACGTATTAAAAGACCGGCTTCCAGTAGAGAAACGTTTGATATGCAGCGGAATGGATGTATCCATCCGAAGCAATAACGCGGAAATTTGTGTGGAACTTACTTATGGGGAAGCTGTTTTTCGCGGAAAGGTGCAGGCAGGCCCAAAGGGGGCAGCTCGCCGCCGTGCAACGGCGGAGGCTACTGCTGCAGCTATAAATCAATATGGAAACGGGGAGTTTTGCGCCCGGATATCCGATGTAAAAGTTATGGAGATTGCAGAACAGTCTGCAGTTGTTGTAGCTGTTTCTTTCCAATCTAGGGGGAGAGAAGAACTGCTTTTGGGTTCCTGTTTCCAGTGGGAAGAAGATGGCCTTCCGGTTGTGAGGGCAACTTTAGATGCCCTAAATAGAAAAATCAGTTTCTTTTGATAAAGATATTTAAAATTCGATTGGTTTGGATGTATACAGACCTGTTTCCTGAAGCGAAGCGGAAACCGCCTGTTTGTTAGCGAAGAACAGAGCCCATTCAAGATGGGAGGCTGTTTCCATGAAAGCTAAGATCGCTGCTGCTGTTTCTGCACTGGTTGCTTTGGTTCTTTCCTGCGGCGCCTATTTCACTTGGTTCTAATAGGTGAAGTATAACCGGTTCGTGTGGCGGCCTGCATTTCGGTTAAGGGATTTCCTCGATTGAATAGGCAGGCTTTTTCTTAGGTTGGGGAGCAGGTCTGTCTTACATAATCATTATTTTCTGCAGACGCAGTGTGGTGTTTTGGCATATGCTTGCCGGATGTGTGTTTAAAAGTATTCGCTGGCTGAACGGTTGGCGGGGAAAGGGGGGATTGAATGAAACTGGCAGCTAAAGTGTATGTAGCAATCATATCCTTGATCGGGATGGGACTGGGAATTTTTAGTGTTTGGAAATATTTTGCCATAGACAAAACCCCCATTGCCGGCGAGGATGCATTTACCCAGTTTTTAGTTCTGGCGGTAATAACCATTGTATGCCGGAGTTTGCCCTTGACTGTCCGGGAAGGGTGCGCGCTGGATATGTCTTTTATCAGTATTTTGAGTGCTGTTTTGATTCAGGGCCCTATTGCTGCCGCTGCCATTGTTTTTCTCACTACCCCTTTTGTAGTTGTGAGCGTGGACGGAAAGAAGAAAACATACCGTCATATCTTTAATACATCGCCGGAAAAAACACTCTTTAATATAGCAAACTTGGTAATTTCCATTTTGGCCGCAGGTTTCTGTTATCGCCTGGCGGGGGGAATTCCGGGAGAAATGCCGGTCCCTCAATCCTTCCTGTATGCTGCCCTATTTATGGTAGTGTCCATACTAGTAAATATAATAGCCCTCTTTACCTTATTCAAATTGCAGGGGGAGTTTCAGTTTTTCCCTGCGATTCTAATGGGATTGGTACAAATGATTCCCAACCTGATCTGCACCACGCCCATTGGGTATTTCTTTGCCCTTTTATTTATGCAGCCTTCCGGCCAATACTTTGCGTTGATTTTCATGCTGCCCCTCTGGCTTGCACGATATTCTTTCAAATTATATCTGGATGGAAAGAAACAGCAATACAGCACGGTTGAAACTATTGCGGCCGCTCTGGAAGCCAAGGATGCTTATACGGAAGGCCATTCCAGGAGGGTGGAATATTATGCCGCACTTCTTGCGAAAGAGCTTAAATTTAGTCATAAGCAGATAGAAGTGCTTCGGCTGGCGGCTCTTTTCCACGATGTGGGAAAAATCGGTGTTCCCGATTCTATTTTGAAAAAGGCCGGAAAACTTACAGACGAAGAATGGGATATTATTCAGAGACACCCGGAAACGGGAGTACATATTTTGGAAAATATTTATAATTATCCCGGTATGCGTGATATTGTCCTTTGCCATCACGAACGGTATGACGGAAAAGGCTATCCCCAGGGGCTGAAGGGAGATCAGATTCCCCTGGGCGCATATGTATTGGGAGTTGCAGATGCGTTTGACGCCATAACCAGTGACAGGCCATACAGAAAAGGTATGTCTTTGGAAAAGGCGGAACAGATCCTGCGGGATGAATCAGGCAAACAGTTCCACCCAAAAGTTGCAAGAGCCATGATCCGTCTTCTCCAGAGAGGGGAAGTGCATTTGGAAAGGACGGACTGATATGCTGCTTATAGCCTGTGTCCTGTTAGGAATCGTTTTGGGATGGATTCGGGGTGGAAGGCTCGGGAATTTTCTCCGGCTTCCCATCCGGCTTTTGTGGTTGCCCTGTGGGGCTTTTCTTTTGCAGTCTTCTGTACTGCCCCTTTCCCGTCTAATTCCCGGTGATCCGGATCAATGGCTGTGGATCCCTCTTTTGTTTTCATATGGACTTTTGGCAGTTTTTTTTATTGCCAATTACCGAATCCCCAGCTTGTGGATCCTGGCAGCGGGGCTTTTCCTAAATGGGCTTGTGATTGCATGCAATTCCTGGCGTATGCCGGTGCCGGAAGAAATGGCGGCGGTAATGACGGAAATGCAGAAACTGCGGTATATTTGCCTTAGCGAAGAAACACGGCTCCCTTTTTTGGGGGATATTATCTATATCCCTATCCCGTTATTGCGAGGATATGCCAGCTTGGGCGATTTGTTTCTGGGGGCAGGTATTATCTGGTTGTTCCTCTCCGGTATGGGAAGAAGGAACAGTGCTAAGCATTTGTGGCGGAGAGATGGGTAAGCTACAGCTGTGTATGATGGAAAATAAAATTTGTGTATGAAAGAATAGGAAAATGGAAAGCCTGCGGAAAATTCCGCAGGCTTTTTTGCGTATATAGATACAGAAAGATATAAAAAGGATATTCCAACACAACAGGAATATCCCTTTTTTATTGCGTGGTTTTTATTTATACAGAAAAATTTTATAAACATACCTTCAAAAGAGTAAGTTTAGAGTCTGTTTGCGGGATAGGTGAAAGGAGGTTTTCCGATTTGCTGAAAAAGCAGGAAGCTTTTGAAACGCAGACGGGTTTCTGTGAGGAAGGAGCAGGAGAGGTCGGCCATCAGAAGCAAGAGGATGAAAAAAAGGACTCCCCGCTGGTTTGCCGGAAAGAAAAACCGACGGATGACGGGAATGGGCAGGCGAATGGGAAGCCTTCAGCGCGAAAGGCTAGGAAAAAAAGAAAAAAGCCCGACGAGACAGCAGAAGAAGGAATACGGAGGCTGGCGTTTGGGGACATTCGGGATGCTGTCCGCCTTTTATACACGACGCCTGATGATATAGAGATTCTGGATTCTTTAGATCTCTATACGGTTTCAGAACTGAAGCGTGGGAAAGATGGACAACTGGAGATGAAATTCTATGACCGTTTAAAGGCCCTCCAGTATTTGATGGAAGCGGAAAATGGCCGGGAACACGAAGAAAGCCGGCCTTTATATGAAGCGCTTAAGGAAAGCGCCCTGCTTCTTTCGGAAAAATACCGGGGAAAAGACGGAAATGTGCAGGAGCCCCAGAAGGAAAACGGCAAAAATGAGGATTAAGCATTTTTCGGAAAAACAGCTTTTGGCCATGAGCTGGTGGCGGCCCGAAAATCCCTTATCCACAAAAACTGCCTTAATCTGCGATGGAGCCGTTCGGAGCGGGAAAACCCTCTGCATGGGTTTAGGATTTGTACTTTGGGCTTTCTGGCAATTTCAAGATGCCGATTTTGCCTTTTGCGGCAAGACCATCCGTTCTCTGAAACGAAATTTGATGGGAACTCTTCTCCCTGCCCTTCAAGAGGAGGGATTTTCCTGTATTTACAGGGAGACGGAAAATCTTCTCCGCATACGATACGAGGAGGGAGAAAACCGTTTCTACCTGTTTGGAGGAAAGGATGAAGGAAGCGCGGCATTGATTCAAGGAATCACGCTTTCCGGTGTATTCCTGGACGAAACGGCCTTAATGCCCCGTTCTTTTGTAGAACAGGCTTTGGCCCGGTGCTCTGTGGATGGAAGCCGGTTTTGGTTTAACTGCAACCCTGAATACCCGCAGCACTGGTTTTATCAGGAGTGGATCCGGAAAGCGGAAGAAAAAAACGTTCTCTATCTGCATTTCACCATGGAGGATAATCCTTCTCTTAGCCCGGAAATCAAAGAACGCTATGAAAAACTGTATTCGGGTCCTTTTTACAGGCGGTTCATATTGGGAGAATGGGCGGAAACCCGGGGATTGGTGTATCCCTTTATGAAAAAAGAGGATTTTTGTCAGCCGGTTTCTTCCTGCAGGCATTACAGAATATCCTGCGATTACGGAACGGTAAACCCGTCTTCCTTTGGGGTTTGGGGCGAAAAGGATGGAGTATGGTACAGGGTCTGCGAATACTATTATGATTCCAGAAAAGAGGGTTCCTCCCGCACGGATGAAGAGCATTACAGAGGCTTGGAAGAACTGCTGGAAAGGGAAGGAATCAAGGAAGTAGAGTGTATAGTTGTAGATCCTTCTGCCGCAAGTTTTATCGAAACGATCCTGCGGCACGGGCGATTTCGGGTACTGCCGGCTAAAAACCAGGTTTTGGATGGAATCCGGCAGGTGAGCGTTGCTCTCAAAGAGGGGAGGATCCGCATATGCAGAAACTGCGTGGATTCTATTCGGGAATTTGGCCTTTATCGCTGGGCGCAAGGCACAACAGGGGACGCGCCGGTGAAAGAAAACGATCATGCCATGGACGATATTCGGTATTTTGTGACTACCTTGCTTCCCATGGAAGAAGACATGGGAGCGCCTGTACTGTCTGTAGAAAGGGGAGGATGATTTGGATACAGAAAAAAAGAAAAACAAATGGTCCGCTTTTTGGAATCGTTCCCGGAAAAGAAACGGAGAAAGCGGTTGCGAAATTCCGGGAACTTTAAAAGCCGGAAGCGGGCAGCCCGGAGGGATTCCGGTTAAGGCTGTGCAGACCGGAAGCCGGGATCCATTCCGGTTTTATGGAGGGAGATTTTCCCCAACGCCGGATCCGGGAGAAAGAAGGCTGTATAAGGCCCTGCGGGACCATGTCCCTATTATTGATGCAGCCATCGGAAAAATTATCCGGCTGGCGGGAGGTTTTCAGGTTACATGCAGGAATCCGGAAGAGCAGAGGCTGATTTCTCAATTTCTCTGCTCTGTTCCTGTAAACGGAGCCCAGCAAGGAATCCAAAGCTTTCTGGATTCCTACCTGGAACAGCTTCTTTTATACGGAACGGCAGTGGGTGAAATCGTTTTAGATGCCGAAGGCCATATAGGGGCTTTGTATAACGCCTCTCTGGACGACGTGGAACTGCGGCAGGAATCCCCTTTGGAAATGAAAATATTAACGCGGGAAAACGGAGAGGCAAAGCCCCTTCCCTGGCCGGAACTGGTGTTTTCCACGGCTTTATGCCCGGAACCGGGGACGCCCTGGGGCGTTTCTATCCTGAGGAGCCTGCCTTTTGTTACAGAGATCCTTTTGAAAATCTATCGCAGCATGGGAATCAATTGGGAGCGGGTAGGCGATGTCCGTTTTGCCGTTACCTATAAGCCGGGAAACGATGGAGATCGGGCTTTTGCCCGGGAAAGAGCGTCCCAGATAGCGGGAGAATGGCGCAAGGCTATGCAAAATGAGGCACCGTCGGATTTTGTGGCCGTGGGAGATGTGTCCATCCAAACCATCGGAGCGGACGGGAAAATTCTGGACAGCGAAGTTCCCGTCCGGCAGATGCTGGAACAGATTGTAGCCAAGCTTGGGCTTCCTCCTTTTCTCTTGGGGCTATCTTGGTCTTCTACGGAACGGATGTCCAGCCAGCAGGCGGATATTCTTACAAGCGAACTGGAGTTTTACAGAAGGCTTTTGGAGCCGGCTATCCGAAAAATCTGCGGTCTCTGGTTTCGGCTGGAAGGAAAGGCGCAGGATTATGAAATCCTATGGGATGAGATTACCCTTCAGGACGAAACGGAAAATGCCAATGCCCGGTGGCTGAATGCCAGGGCTTTGCAGCTGGAACAAACTTTGAAGAAGGGGGAAGAGGGAAAAGCATGATAAAACAATATACCATGGCGGCTCAGGAAATAGAAGAAAAAGAAGAAATTCTGCAGGAGGCTGACGGGGAAAACGGAACACCGGGCCCGGAAGAGATGGAACAGATCGGCCGATATACCAGGCGGGCGTTCCGGCCGGAGGAATTGTATACGTTTACGGTAGTTCTTTGCGACAATGAGACGGATAGGGATTTAGAGCGCTTCAGCATTTCGTCTCTTAGAAAGCTGGCTCCGCTTTTCGAGGGGAAAACGGGAATCTTCAACCATACACCCGACGCCAGAAACCAGGCGGCCAGAATCTTTAGCTGCCGGGTGGAAGAAATTCCGGGCAGAAAAACCCAGGCGGGAGAACCTTATACACGTCTGGTGGCCAGAGCGTATATCCCCAGAGGCGGGGAAAACGACCGTTTGATTCTTGGGTTGGAAAGCGGCATACATAAGGAAGTCAGCGTAGGCTGCGCGGTGGAAAAGCAGGTTTGCTCCATTTGCGGAGCAGATAGAAAACAACGTTCCTGCACCCATCGGAAAGGGCAGCTTTACGAGGGAAAACTCTGCGCGGACATTTTGGAAGACCCGGTGGACGCGTATGAATGGTCTTTTGTTGCTGTCCCGGCCCAACGGGAAGCCGGTGTAATCAAACAATTTGCATATGATGAGGAGGGTGCAGGAGAAATTATGGAACTGGTATGGAAGGACGAGAACGCGGGGCAGGCGGCTGCAATACAGCTTCGAAAGGCTCGGGACGGAATGCATATCTCGGCGGAAAACTGCGAAAAAATGGCTTGCTGCCTGGAAAATTTGGAAAAGGAAGCTGCGGCGGGAAGAACGTATAGCAAAGAACTCAGGGACACCATCCGAAAACTGGGCGGGCTTATTTTCCCGAAGCTGGAAGAAGGTATCCTTTGCAGGATGGCGGAGAATCTTTCCCTGGAGGATCTGAAGGCATTGGAAAAAGCCTTTTTACACACGGCTCAGGAGAAATATCCTCTTCACCCGCAGCTGTATCCCGCAAAAAAAGAAGGAAATACGGGATATGAGGATGGAACGGAAAAAGATCCCTATACGATCTAAGACGCAGGAACGCCTTGGATTGTAGGAGAAATACAACACAAAAAGAAATGGAGGCAAAAAAATGACAGTATCGTTTAATGGTTGGAAGGAAAATGCGGCTACTTTTGAAGCGGAGGATGGGCTGAATCCGGGGGATGTGGTGAAAGTATCCGGAAACGGACAGGTATCCGCCTGCGGGGCCGGCGAAAAATTTGCCGGCGTGGTGCTTTCCAACAGAGGCGGGTTTGCGGCCGTTCAGCTGGCAGGATATGCCGAGGTGGCGTATTCCGGCACAGCTCCCACAGTGGGATATCAGTTCCTTTGTGCGGATGGAAACGGCGGCATGAAAAAGGCCGATTCGGAGGCAGTTACAGCCGGAAGAGAACTTCTGGTAGTTTCTGTTGATACCACCGGCGAGACAGCGGGCATTCTTCTGTAAGCCCCAATACGTGATTTTGAGGAGGAGATAAAATGGCAGGATTTGAATCGGTAACTTTGGAAAAAGGCATGTACACTGTGCCCCACAAAAATTTTTCTCAGGTTTTGGAGGAGATGGATCCTTCGGAAAACTACAGGGGCACACCCCTTGAGGGAATGGACGCTTACCAGCGCCAGCTCAAGCGTTTTGACATTCGGGTAGGAGGAAGCGGATCTGATCCGGTGGAAAAATTCTTTCAGACTTCGTCTTCTGCTGCGCTGTTTCCGGAATATATTAGCCGGGCTGTACGCCAGGGGATGGAACAGGCGGACGTACTGCCTTCCATTGTAGCCACAGTGACTAAAATTGACGGCATGGATTACCGCACCATTACCTCCGATCTTTCGGAGGATGATAAGACCCTGAAGCCGGTAGCGGAGGGAGCCGCTATTCCCGAAACGGTGGTCAGGACGAAAGACACACTGGTAAAGCTCCAGAAAAGAGGGAGAATGCTGGTTTCCTCTTATGAAGCCATCCGGTTTCAGAAATTGGATCTTTTTACCGTAACCCTCCGCCAGATCGGAGCCTATATTGCCCGCGCGCAGCTTAAAGACGCTATTGCGGTTCTGCTTAACGGGGACGACGGCAAGACACCTGCGGCTACAATCACTACTTCCGGGGAGAAGCCCGCTTACGGCGATATGGTATCCCTTTGGGGAGCTCTGGCGCCTTATTCCATGAACACAGCGCTGGCGTCTACAGCGGCTATGAAGGATCTTCTGGAAATTACCCAGTTCCAGGATTCCCAGGCGGGTCTTACTTTCCAGGGAACGGGAAAATTGATTACACCTCTTGGTGCCAATCTGATTCATGTGCCCAGCTTGGAAGAAGAAAAAATCATTGCATTGGATAAAACCTGCGCCCTGGAAATGGTACAGGCCGGCGATGTGCTTACAGAATCCGATAAGCTGATTGATCGTCAGCTGGAAAGAGCGGTTATCAGCACCATTACAGGATTCTCCCGAATCTTCGACGGCGCCTGCAAGGTTCTTACCTATAAGGGTGCGTAAATGAATTGGGACATGCAGGCTCTGACAGAGCGCTTTGCGGCTCTTGCCGGAATGGAGCAAGAAGAAGCCCAGCGGCACAGCCTTTTGTGCCGGGATGCGGCGGCGCAGGTGGAAGGGATGGCAAAAAGTTCCCTCACTGCCCAGGAAGAAGAACTTTTGCATGGGGCCGCCGCGGCTCTGGCTTTTTACCGGTGGGCACTTTTGGAAGGGGTTCGAGCTCCGGAAAGTTTTGCATCCGGGGAAATTCAGGTGAAAAAGGACATCGCCCTTTCAGAAAAAGCCAGAAAAATCTGGGAAGAATACAGAAACGCTGCGGCCGGATGCCTACGGGATACAGATTTTGTATTTCAGCAGATGCGGCCCTTTCCCAAACCGGGAATTGGAGTATAAAGGAGCAGAGAGAAACGGTATGAGCGGCCTGAGAGTGGATTACGCAATCCGCAAATACGGAAGCCCGGTTATGATCCGGGGAAAAGAGACTAGGGCGCTTTTGCGCCCTCTGCGAAAGACGCAGGAAAATGGGGAGGAATACTGGTGTGCGGCTCCTGCGGGAAGCGGAATGTCCTCCGGCGAAAAGGTGACTTTTGGGGAGAAACACCTGGTGGTCCTGCGGGGAGACTCGGCCTTTTTGGGGAAGGAAAAACTGTATGAGTGGGCCATCCTCAAGGAAGAGCAGGGTGCTTTCTGCAGCGGCTGAAGGCTGTGATGCCGGAATAAGGGAGTAAAAACGAAACGGGAAGGGACAGAGGCGGGCTTTAAGGAGGAGAGAGGATGGAAGAGAACCTGCGGCAAAACTTAGGAACGGAAACGGAGCGGATTTCGGAAGAAATCGAGCGGGAATCCCGAAGGTTTCCGCGAAATCTGGATTTGGAGGGAGAAGAGGGATGAGCCTTACGATGCAATTTAAAAAATACCGATGGCCCGTGAACCCTTCAGAGATTACGGTTTCCTATGACCGGAATTTGCAGGAAAAGGTGCTGCCGCTGAAAGGCTCTCTCCTGCAGGACATGGGCCGGAAAAAACGGATTGTCACCGGAAAAGGCTGCTTTTTTGGGGAAGATTCTCTCAGGCAGTTTCGCCGGC
The DNA here is from genome assembly GCA_944380875.1 of uncultured Clostridia bacterium. Lineage (GTDB taxonomy): Bacteria > Bacillota > Clostridia > Oscillospirales > Acutalibacteraceae > UMGS1264. The sequence continues at coordinate 11,547 of CALWJA010000063.1, read as the reverse complement.
TGGCCCAAGTATTTGAGGAAGGGGGAGCGGGAACTCTTTCCATGCCGGGTTTTCCTCCTTTTTTGGCTGTATTTTCCTCTCTGAAACTGAATGCCCTGGGAAGACCCGGAGAAACCCATTACTCCTTTGCTTTCACAGAAGAGGATAAACCGTGTTTAGCGGAAAAAGAAACGGTCTATGTATGCAAGGAAAAGGATTCTCTTTGGAGGGTGCAGGCGGAAACGGGGATTCCCTTGGAAATATGGCTGGAGCAAAATCGGATCCCCTGGATCAATGATCTGGAAGAAGGGAAAATCCTGCAGGCAGGGAGGACGGCGGAATGACCCAATGGTATAGGCATCCCCATTTTACATATACGGCATACGGACCTAAGGAAGAACGAATCCCTTTGGGAGATCCCATAGAGGTGTCCCTTTCCATGGAGGAAAACACGCCGGCAGACGCTTTTGCGGGAGTATTTCCCTGGAAAAACTCCTTTCAGGAACAGGAGCCGGTTTTTCTGGAGATCTGCGGGGAAGGAGGGGAAACGGCCTTCTTCGGCCCCATCGACGAGCTTCGGCATACGGCTTCTTCCGGGGAGCATGTGCTGGAGATCACAGCCCGAAGCCAGGCTGCCCTATTATTGGACAACGAAGCGATCCCACAGACGTATTCGTATGCGTCCCTTCCTATCCTTTTTGAGCGCCATGGAAAACCCTACGGCTTTACAGAGTGCAGGGGAGAAACAAATGGATTTGTGGCTCCTTTTACTATTTCCAAAGGGATGAGTGAATGGGAAGTCCTTTCCCTTTTTTGCAGCCGGTATCTTAAGGCGTCTCTCCAGGCGAAAGGGAACCGGCTGGAAGCTTGCCGGAGTGTGGAAAAAGCCGGAGACGTGCTGCGGTTTGGAAAAGACATTCCTGTATGGGAGTTTTCCATAGTGGAAGAACTTTGCGAAAGATATTCAGAGATCCTTTTGAGGCCGGATGATACAGAAAGGTATGCGGTTTCCGTTCTAAATGAAAATGCTCAAAAACTGGGGATCCGACGGAGAAGGCTTCTCACCGGCAGCCGGGAACAGGCCGAGGAAGCCCTTCTCAAAGGGGAAAAAAACGCCTTCTGCGTAGAGATCGTATGCCCGGGATTTCCCAAAGAGGGAATAGGAACCCCCGCTTCCCTGGAACTTTTCCGGGAAGGCATTCGAATGGAGGGGCTTTATATTTCGGAACTTCGATACAGCCTTTCCAGCAAAGGGGAAAACTGCAGGTGTATTTTGCGGAGAAAGAGGTGAACAAATCCATTGTGGATTTCTAAGCAAATTGTGGAAGCAGGCAAACGGAAACCGGCCGCGGATGTATCCCGTGTCCGTTCTTCCGAGGGATCCAGCGAACAAAAAACCAAAACGGAATTTGTTTACTGCGGACCATGGGGAATTCTGTATGCGCCTCCCTCCTATGCGCAGGCGGTGGTAGTGGAGACAAACAAAGGAGCTGCCTGTGTGGGAACTGCCATGGAAAATCCCGAAGGATTTTCTGTGGAACCGGGAGAACTATTGCTTTTCTCCAAAGGAAATGCCTGCATATATCTGAAAAACAACGGGGAAGTGGAAATAAACGGAAAGGTCTTTCCTGCTGCAGAATAAGAGGAATAAAGGGGAAGAAAGCATGTTTGGCAATACAGAAAAAATCAATACAAGTGCATATGCAAAGGATAGCATACCAAAAACACGGCAAGCCTTTGACACGGCTCTTGATTTTGACAGCAGGGATTTGAAAAGGGACAATCGTTCCATGCCTTTTGCGGTGACAGGTGAAGAGGCGCTTTTGCAGAGAATACAAATCTGCCTTTCCATGCCGTTGGGAAGTTTTGTCTACGACAGCAGTATGGGTAGCCGCCTGCGGGATACGGAGGATCCCCCGGAGCTTTTGGAAATGGCCCGGCAGGCCTTAAAGCGGATTCCTGAGGCGGAACCCATCCGGGCAGAGTGGAAGGAAGATGTGTGTTTCGTCTCTGTCCGGATTCCCCACGGAATACGGACCATAGAAATCAGGAGGTGAGAATATGGAAAGCTATGAGGCACTTGTGGAACGTATGGAAAAACGGTATGAAGAGCTGGCGGGGTTCCCACCCCGGTATGCTTCGGATACGGATATACGGATCCGTGTGCTGGCGGGGGAAATTTTTTCCTGCATGGCTGCCGTGGAGTGGCTGAAGAAGCAGAGAAATCCGTATACAGCGGAAGGGACCGAGCTGGAATCATTGGCTCGCCAAAGAGGGGTTTTCCGAAAGGAAGCCATAAAGGCAAGAGGAAAGCTGCGCTTTTCTGTGATACTCCCCTCCTGGTATACCATTACCATCCCCGCCGGCACGGTTTGTTCCCTGGATGGAGATGAAAGCGCAAGATATGTCACCCTGAAGGAAGCAAAGCTTCTGCATGAGGAAACCAGTGTGGATGTAGAAGCGGAGGCGGAACTGCCGGGAGAAAACGGAAATGCGGCTGCCAACACCATTCGGGATTTTATAACGGTACCTTCCGGTATTGACGGCGTAACGAATCCGGAAGCTTTTTCCGGAGGGGAAGACGCCGAATCGGACGAAAGCCTGCGCAAACGGCTGCTGCAGGTGATGGAATATCCTCCTGAGGGAGGGAACCTTTCCTATTATAGAGATGCGGTGATGCAGCATTCCCAGGTGCGATCTGTTTCGATAGCAGTTGGAGATGACGGAGAGATCAACATATATGCAGACAGCCGCGGGAACAGTTTCGATGAAGGCGTTTTGGAGACAATTCGAGAGGACTTGGAAACAAAAAGGGAAATCGGTGTGAAAATTACTGTGGAAGCGGCCGAAAGGGTAACGATACCTATAAAAGCAGCCCTTTCTCTTCAGAACGGATGGAGCCTGGAAAGAGCTTCGAAAGTGTGCCGAAAGGCCATCCAAAACTTCTTTTATTTACTGGAGCCAGGACGCAAATTCTATACTACCGATTTGGCTGGGGCTATGATCGCTACAGGAGCTGTATGGCATGTAGATTTTGTCGGAAACACAACCGCGGACCGGGAGATCTCTAAAAATCAGGCAGCCGTTTGTGGTGAGATTGTTTTGGAAGGAGCTGGAACATGAATCCTCTTGCATCTATGCGTCTGCGTATGCAGGAAACAGGTCTCTATGCCCTTTCCGGAGATACAGCCCTAGATTGGGAGCTGGAAGCGTATGCCGAAGGCTTGGATCTGCTCTATGAACAGATCTATAAATTGATGCGGGATTTGTTTCCTGAAACAGCGGACGAAGACGGATTAAGCCTTTGGGAAAGTCTTTTTGGGCTTTCGGGGCAGGGAATGGAAAAAGAAGAACGCCGCAGAAGACTTCTGCTGCGGGTTTCCGCTGTACCCGGCACTAAGGCAGGGCTTATACGTCTGGGGGAATCCCTGGGAATACCGGTTTCGATTGCGGAAGAGCCGGGAACCATTTACTGTATGGCGTACTCCGATCCCAATGAGGAAGAGGTTTCCAGGTTTTTGCGATCTTTTGGGGGATTTGTTCCGGCGCACTTACAGATTTTGCTGGATCTACGCCCCTTGAGCTGGTCGCAGATCCAAGCCCAGGGGCGTTCATGGCAGCAGATGGACGTCGCCGCTCTCAGCTGGAAGGATATAGAGTCCCTGGGAAAGGGAATTATACATGCCAAAGCAGTATAAGGTTGGTATTTGTGTATAATTTTGAACAAACTCATTTTTTAGAATCTTTTTATAGAAAGGGGAATCAATATGCCTTCAAGCGAAAAAACCTCCCTTGGCCTAAACAATTGGAAAGCGGAGGATAAACCTATACGGGAGGATTTCTGCAACGATAATATTCTTCTGGATACATTGCTTTCCGGACATCTTTCGGATGGGAGCCTCCATCTTTCACAGGATGAACGGAAATATCTTTGCGGCTCGGCGGCAGGAACCTATGAAGGTACAGGCGAAGCTATGCAGCAGATTCTGCTTCCTTTTTCTCCCAAACTTGTTCTTGTGGCTCAAAGTTCATCGCCGCCAATGCTATTTTCCGGGGGCGTAACAGAAATTCATATGGGGATAGCATCGCCATCTAACGGTAGCTCCGGTATGAATTTAAGCGGGCAGACCTTATCGGTTCGTCAGTCTCAAACGGAACCGGAGGCTGGCGGGCAGAAAATGTGTCTCAATCAAGCGGGAAATCTATATTTTTGGGCGGCATTCCGTTAAAAATATGGTATACACAATGCAAAGCGGGGATATCCATTTCCCATTGAGCAGGATTCCAAAACAAAACAAATTTGCCCGCAAAGGGAAAGCGGCTTGTATTCGGCTTTTGGGTTGGGTATAATGTGTAGCAAAGAGCCGTTTTCCTATGGAATCCCACCCTATAGCTCTGTGGAGCAGCTATTTATGTGTCGTTGGGAATAGAAGTGCAGGTATAAGTATCCAAAAGGGGACGGCAATACTTGCGGCGGGAGGTTCATGCATGGCGGAAATAACGGAACTGAAAGTGGAGCCGGAAAAGGCTCTTTTGGTAGAAGTGGATACGGGAGAATACGATGCGGAAGCATCCCTGGCGGAACTCTATGAGCTTGTAAGAAGTGCAGGGGCAGATCCTTTTGGAGCCGTAACCCAGAAGCGGCCTTCTCCAGATACGGCTACCTGTGTAGGTTCAGGCATGATGGAAGAGATTGCCTCCATGTGCCAGGCGCATGAACTGGATCTTTTGATTTTTGACCGGGAGTTGACGCCTACTCAGATACGGAATATAGAGGCTATCAGCCATGTGCGGACTATAGACCGCACTATGTTGATTTTGGATATTTTCGCTTCCCGTGCCAGAAGCAGGGAGGGGCGCCTTCAGGTGGAACTGGCACAGCTGCGGTATCTTCTTCCCAGGCTTTCAGGAATGGGAACAAAGCTATCCCGGTTGGGCGGCGGTATTGGTACAAGAGGCCCCGGCGAAACCAAACTCGAAACAGACAGAAGACATATACGCAGAAGAATAGAAGCTTTGAAGGAAAAGCTGGAAGCAGTGGAAAAACACCGTGAGCAGCAGAACCTAAGACGGAAAAAGGACGGCATCATTACAGTGGCACTGGTAGGATATACCAATGCGGGAAAAAGCACCTTGATGAATCTTCTCACGCAGGCGGGTGTATTGGCGGAAAACAAACTGTTTGCCACCCTGGATCCTACAGCCAGGGCATTGCGCCTCCCCTGCGGCAGGACGGTTATGCTTATTGATACGGTTGGATTGGTTCGCAGGCTGCCTCATCATTTAGTGCAGGCATTCCATTCTACCTTGGAACAGGCAGCCTTGGCGGACATTATTCTCAACGTATGTGACGCTTCCAGCCCGGAGGCCCAAGTGCATTTGGAGGTTACCCGAAACCTTTTGGCGGAGTTGGGCTGCGGCGGGAGACCTGTGATTTCTGTACTCAATAAGTGTGATTTAGTTCCATCCCTTTGGGAAGCTCCCATGATTGGCAATGCAGTTCGGATCAGCGCGTTGGAAGGAAAGGGAATAGATAGCCTGCTTGCTGCTATAGAAGAAAACTTGCCGGAAAAAATGTGTGATATGGAAATTTTGCTCCCTTTTTCTAAAAGCGGATTGGCAGCACGGATCCGCCAAGAAGGCAGGGTGTACGAAGAAGAATATTTTCCGGAGGGGCTTCATATGAAAGTGTCTGTAGCTCAAGAACTGGTTCCTATTCTCGAAGAGTATGTATTTCTATCCCATCCGGAAAAACAATAAAAAAAGCAAAAGCCGGCTTACGCCAGCTTTTGCTTTTTTGGGGAGGAGTTGTATTGAAAAGGTGTGACAGATCCCTGTCACAAGTCTTGTAATCTGTATCATGGCTTTATTATAAATCGCTGTTTATTAGGTGTCAAGGGATTCAAAAAGGATTTTTGGGGAAAATTTGTAGAATCTACGCGTTGGACAAATCGCAGAATTTAAAATTAAAAATTTAGGTATAATTTCCTATATTTATTTTTTTTAAAACGCATAAATGGATTGGAAATTCAGATATAATGAGTGTGAAATCGGTTTTCTGTTATACCTCGCTAAAACGAAAAAGAAAAGATCAAGAAAAGAAAATGGTAATTAGGGTTTGACAAATAGTTTTTGATTCTGTAAAGTTGTACTATTGCCGGTTGTCTCTCTTGTCTGCTTATGCAGATTGTAAAGGAAGAATTTAGAGATACAGAAAAGGAAGGCAGTTTTTATGAAAATAGTGTTGGTTACGGATGAATATGGAAGCCTGAACAATGGAACCACAATGACAGCCCATCGGTTTTATCAGATGCTGCTGGAAAAAGGGCATGATGTCCATATGCTTGCCAGCGGAGGACTGACCGAACCGGAATACAGAGCCCGGGCAGGAAAGTATCCTATAGCCACAAAAGTGGCGGCCAAGCAGGGGTTTGGTTTTGCTGTACCGGATGAGGAACTGTTCCGCCGTGCATTTCAGGGGGCGGATGTGGTACATTTCCTTTTGCCCCTCCCTTTTGAGAGAAAGGCAATGATGGTATGCCGGGAAATGGGGATTCCCATGAGCGCTGCCTTTCATTTACAGCCTGAAAATATTACCTATATATGCCATATGCCCAGAGAGAGTCTGGCCAATGGGATCTATTCTTATTTTAATCATAGTTTTTACAAATATTTCGACCATATACATTGTCCCTCCAAGTTTATTGCGGATCAATTGAAAAAACATGGGTATAAAGCTAAAATGCATGTAATCAGCAATGGTGTGGATGATGATTTTACGCCTGCTCCCCGGCCTCGGAAAACAGAAGATGGAAAAATTCATATTTTAATGGTTGGGCGTCTTTCTCCTGAGAAGAGGCAGAAAATACTGATCGAAGCGGTTGGACGCTCCAAGTACGCCCATCAGATTCAGTTGCATTTGGCTGGAAAGGGGCCTTGCATGGAGGCGCTTGTGAAGCAGGGGGAAACTCTTCCCAATCCGCCCGAATTTGGTTTTTACAGCAAAAACGAACTTATCGAATTGATTCGTTCCTGTGATTTGTATGTTCATGCCTCTTATATTGAAATTGAGGCTATTTCCTGTATGGAAGCCTTTGCCTGCGGACTGGTTCCTGTAATTTGCAATTCTCCCAAATCGGCTACTACACAGTTTGCCCTTTGTGAGGAAAGTCTTTTTGCTCCGGATGATCCCGATGATTTGGCAAAGAAGATTGACTACTGGATTGAAAATCCGGAACGTAAAGCGATCATGTCTGTGAAATACGCACAGCAGGGAGAGCGGTATAGGGTTTCTCGTTCTGTGGAGGAAGCAGAGCGGATGTTCTTGGAGACAATCCAGGATTTCAAGAGGAGGAATCGTGGATGAGAACAAAGCCGCTGATTCCACGGAACCCATTTTTTCGCTTTTTCAGCCATGCTTTTTTTTACTGTGTAGGTATACCGCTTTTGGTGGTTTTTGATTGTATTTGGTTCGGTCTGCGGATAAAGGGAAAAAAGAATCTCCGGAGCGTAAAGGGAAAAGGCGCGGTTGTGGTATGCAACCATGTGCATAATTTTGATTGCACCTTTGTGGGGCTTTCTCTGTTGCCTCGGCGCGCTGTATTTACTTCTTTAGCATATTTGTTCCGTTTGCCTGTGGTAGGTCCCTTGATTCGTGTGATGGGAAGCGTTCCCGTGCCGGCAGAGCTTTCGGGCATGCGCAGATTCCTTTCGGAACTTAGCGATGCTGCACGCAAAGGCCGCTTGATCTGTATATATCCCGAAGGGATGATCGAGCCCTATTGCGATCATCTCCGGGAGTTTCACGAGGGAGCTTTTGCTGTAGCTGTGCGAGGGGATGTTCCTGTAATTCCCATGGTGTTGACGGAAAGACCACAAAGGGGAATCTGGTGTTTGAAACGCCGCCCGTGTTTTAATATGGAGATTGGTATGCCGCTGTATCCTGCTGGGGAAGGCAGCATGCGGGACAGAACCAGGGAACTGGCAGGCAGAACCCGATCCGTCATGGAGTGCATGCAGAATAAACAGAAAGTTGGATAAGAAAAATTTGCTCCAGCATGAAAAGGCACTGTAAGAATTGTATTTAAAAAGGCGCAGGAGTTTATCTCCTGTGCCTTTTGCAGTTTCATTTCAAGAAGATTTCTGAAATTTTGTCTTTAAAAAGAAATAATTTTACAATTTTAGCTGGAAAAATACAGCGATTCGTGGTATGGTTAAACTACAGATATACGGAGTTGTGTCCGTTTTCCTACAAAGCTCATCAAATGAGTCTGGAATTATACGGAATATGTATCCAATTGCGAAATTTCATGTTATAGGATCCAAAGGAGTACATTCTTTGCTGCTGCAGTTTGAAAATAAAAAGAATGGGAGAAGGATTCGGAAAGGAAAGGGAAAAATATTGGAGCATAAAATTATTTTGAGCGCAGACAGCACCTGTGATTTAGGTGCAAATCTCAAAGAGCGATATCATGTGCATTTTTTTCCATTTCATATTCTGCTGGGTGAAGATTCATATGTGGATGGAGTGGATATTCAGCCGGAGGATCTTTACAGAGCGTGGAGGGAAAAAAAGCAGCTTCCAAAAACTTCTACAATTACTATTGTGGAATATGAGGAGTATTTTCAGCGTTGGGTTGACCAAGGATATGATGTAATCCATATCAATTTAGGATCCGCTATTTCCAGTGCCCATCAAAACTGTGTAGCCGCGGCAGCAAAGTTGGGCCATGTATATCCGGTAGATTCCTGCAGCCTGTCTACGGGTATGGGGCTTTTGGTAATCCATGCGGCTGAGATGATAGAAGCTGGAGCGGATGCTCCTTCTATTCAAAAAGAATTAAAGGAGCTTTCTCAGAAAGTAAGTGCCAGCTTCGTTTTGGATACCCTGGAATTTATGCGGGCAGGGGGACGCTGTTCCGCTGTAGCCGCTATAGGGGCAAATCTGCTCCATTTAAAGCCTTCTATAGTAGTGGAAAATGCAAAAAATGGAGCCATGAGCGTGGGTAAAAAATATCGCGGATCCATGGAAAAAGTGCTGGAAGAATACGTGCGCCATCAATTGGAGAGACGCGACGACCTTTGTTTGGAAAGAGTTTTTATCACCCATTCCGGATGCCCGGATTCCCATATTCAATTGGTAAAGAAGTTAGTTTGTGATTTACAGCCTTTCAAGGAGGTATTTATAACGCAGGCTAGTTGTACGATTTCCTGCCATTGTGGACCAGGTACATTAGGCGTCCTGTTTATGACAAAGTAGTCTGCATATATATGCTTTTTCAAAATTCAGATAGTATCTTTGCGTTTTAGACTTGATAGGTAGACGGAAAAGGAATACAATAGCGTTGTATTCCTTTTCTTTGTGTATAATAATATTTTTCTTTTCTGCAATACAAAGGAGGCGAAAACGGAGTGGAATTAAACAGAAGCAATATGAAAAAAATAATGCTGCTGATTGCTTTTGCTGTTGGCTTGCTGGTAGGGCTCCAGCATGTAGATATACTTGTATCCATATTTTGGACTATAATCAGTATGCTCCAGCCGCTTTTAGCAGGGTTATGCATTGCGTATATATTGAATGTACCAATGAAGGCGATTGAAAACAGCCTGTTTGTCAGGCTTCCGGGACCCAAAGGAAGGGAGAATAAAATTCTGCGTATGATACGCCGCCCGGTTTCCTTGCTTTTGTCTATTATACTGGTGATTGGCATCCTTTTGATTGCCATATTTATTGTAGGCCCTGAGTTGGGAAGGACCATTGGAAACCTGATGCAGAATATACCGATATTTTTTCAGAATACACAGAATTGGGCTGAGGAAATGCTGAAAAAATATCCGGACATAGTAAAACAAATTAGTGAAATTAAAATTGACTGGTCGGCATTGATTCAGCAGGCTGTGGAATTTGTGAAAAACGGAGCAGGCGGTGTGGTGAATTCCACGATTGGCTTTGCAGGATCCGTTGCAAATGGCATGATGAATACAGCTTTTTCCTTTATATTTGCTATGTATATGCTTTTGCAAAAGGAAAAACTCTGCGGGCAGGGGCGCCGTGTGTTTTACGCTTGGCTTCCGGAAAAGGCGGCGGATTCCATTATGTCCGTGCTCACCCTTTCCAATCGGGTATTTTCCAAATTTATTTCCGGTCAGTGCCTGGAAGCGTTTATTTTGGGATCCATGTTCTTTGTGGTTCTTTCTATCTTCCAGTTCCCCTATGCTCTGATGATCAGTGTAATGGTCATGTTCCTGGCTCTCATTCCTATTGTGGGTGCGTTTATTGCCTGTGTGCTGGGGGCAATCCTGATTCTTACGGTGAACCCCATGCAGGCTGTGGTATTCGTAATTCTGTTCCAGGTGATTCAGCAGATAGAGGGAAATTTCATTTATCCTCATGTAATGGGCTCTTCTATCGGGCTGCCGCCGCTTTGGGTCTTATTTGCTGTCACGGTGGGAGGCGCGGCTATGGGAATATTCGGTATGCTGCTCTTTATCCCTGCTTGTTCGGTGTTCCATGCGCTGATGAAAGAAGCCATTCAAAAGCGTCTGCGTGATAGAGATATACCGAAGGAGAAATGGGAGAATCCATCATCTTGAGTCTTCTAAGATTACAGAGTACGGTTTTATAATGTTTAAAAAGGATAAGGAAGAGCGGGAGTATCCCGTTCTTCCTTGTTTTTTAAGGGAGGAGATTCCAAACAAGTTTTTCTGTATAGGCGGGGAAAACAGGAAAACTGACAATCCGGCAGAAATTTTTTCAAAAAAGGTTGACAAACAATCTTCTTTCCCGTATAATAACTATCGTTGACTTCACATTGAGGTCAAAAAGTAGTTGCGCTGGTGTAGCTCAGTTGGTAGAGCAGCTGATTTGTAATCAGCAGGTCGGGGGTTCGAGTCCGTCTACCAGCTCCATTGTGTGCATCTTCCTTTCACAGCTTTTATGAAGCCGAGGAAGTTAAAAAAGCTGGTAACAGCTTATATATTTGGAGGAGTTCCCGAGTGGCCAAAGGGGGCAGACTGTAAATCTGTTGCGTTTCGCTTCGATGGTCCGAATCCATCCTCCTCCACCATCTGGGGTAGACACTTTAGATGTCTACCCCATTTTTGTCAGTATTCATGCGGGTTTGCGGGCTTTTTAGAGCGCAAAATCCAAAGTGATTTTCCATAGATGCCTTTTCCCAAAAATGGCAAAACCAAGACTTTTTATGAGCATAAGCGGAGTTTTCAACTGATTTTTCAGGCTGGGAATTCCGCTTTTTTGCGTTTACCACTCTTTTTTTCCGTTGTCGGAACTGTAAAAGTTTCCGGCAGTTATATAGATGGATTGACGAAAGCCGATAAGGTAGAATAAGTTTCGCAAAATTGAAAAGAGGACAAAAGAAGACATGGTTTGCAGCCCTCTGGTAGAATGAAGTCGTGACACACCATTCTGAAAGGAGAGAGCAAACCATGTCTGAGAAGATTGTACAGCTAAACGAGGAAGTTATCAAGGGGCAGCTTAAGGAATTGGTGCGCGGCAGCGTGGAGGAAACCCTCAACGAACTGCTGGAGGCCGAGGCGGAGAAACTGACC
>CALWJA010000062.1 GCA_944380875.1 uncultured Clostridia bacterium | reverse complement strand
AGTGTCGGTTTGTTTATGATATTTGACTGCAATACATATTATGTGGTTGTACTTTTAATAATAATCGTATACCTTACCTAAATATGCATAGAAACCAGGTCGATTATAAAGAAATAACATAAAATATTGAAAAGTAACATAAAATATGTTATTACGAATGAAATTATGTTACAAGGAGATGTCATATGCAAAAGCAATTAGAGCAGTATTTCGGCTGCAAAGTAAAAATAGCAGAATATAAGAATAAATTACAATTGCCGATTTTTATGACTATGCGTGACATTATGATGGTTGAAATATATGGTGTTAACTTTGCAATAATTGATGTAGTGAAGGAAATGGAACTAAGTGTTGCTGCAATGAAAAAGCAGAAAGCAAAGTATGAGGAAGCATTGCAGTGTCCTGCAATATTTGTCGTAGCCCCATGGCGGAAGCGATTTTCAACTGTCTCGTGAAAGAAAGGGGAATTTCAAAGGAGTTTTGCGCTTTTTCTGCGGCTGTAAGCCGGGAAGAAATAGGCAATCCCATTTATCCTCCTGCCCAAAGGAAGCTGCGCCGGGAAGGTATACCCTTCGAAAAGAGAGGCGCCGTTCAGCTTAGGCGGGAAGACTATGCTCTCTATGACTATTTAATCGGTATGGAAGAATACAATCTGCGGGGAATGCTGCGTATCCTGGGAGGGGATCCGGAAGGAAAGGTTTACCGGTTGATGGATTTTACTTCTATTCCCCGAGATGTAGATGATCCCTGGTATACAGGGGATTTTGACAGAGCCTTCCGGGATATACGGGAAGGCTGCGAGGGCCTTCTGCAGCATCTTCTGGAAAAGGGAGCTGAATGAGCCGCAAACGGGCCTGCGTTCTTCGGCATAAAATGTTCTCCAGGTTTTGAAAAAACAAGAAGAATCCCCCGGAGGGATGGCAAAAAATTCCGCCATCCCTGCGGGGGATTTATCATTTCAACAAATACATTTATCGTTTGAAGGGTGTGAGATTTTTATGCAGTGGATAATACGATCATGGAGACAAAACGATAAATGCCATAAATTATTTTGTTAAATGCCTCTGCGGAGAAAACACAATGGCAAAAATTATTCCTTCCCGTCCCAGCAATAGGTGCAGAGTTTTTCCCTGTCAATGCCGACGGATTCGATCATATCGTCCAGCCGGTGATACCGAAGGGTGGTAAAGCTCAGCTTTTCGCCGATCCGGCGAAGCATTTCTTTATATTCCGGTGTATCCGGGTTGGAATAGAGGGAAAGGTCCACGTTTGGATTCTCTCCTTCGATTTCCTGTATCACACGCCGTGTGATCAGATCCATCTCCGAAGTGGAACGGGAAAAATTCAGATATTTGCAGCCGTAAAGGATGGGCGGACAGGCAGGGCGGATATGCACTTCCTTGGCGCCGCTTTGATAAAGAAATTCCGTTGTTTCCCGGAGCTGTGTTCCACGGACAATGGAGTCATCGATCAGAAGAAGGCTTCTGCCCTGGATCAGGTCATGGACAGGGATCAGCTTCATTTTTGCGATGAGATTCCGCTTGCTCTGCATGGTAGGCATAAAGGAACGGGGCCAGGTAGGAGTATACTTGATGAAAGGCCTGGAGAAGGGGATGCCGGAGGTGTTGGCATATCCAATGGCATGGGCGGTGCCGGAATCGGGAACACCCGCAACAATATCCGGATGGGCGTCATCCCTTTTGGCCAGCATGGCGCCGCAGTTATATCGCATCTTTTCTACACTGATGCCCTCGTAGGAGGAAGAGGGGTATCCATAGTATACCCAAAGGAAAGTACAGATTTTCATATCCTTTCCGGGCTTTACCAGGGTTCGGACGCCTTCCGGTGTCATAACCACGATTTCACCGGGACCCAATTCCCGCTCTTCCGTATATCCCAGATTCAGATAAGCGAAGCTTTCAAAGGAAGCGCAGTAGGCGTCCTCTTTTTTGCCGATGCAGACGGGAGTGCGCCCCAGCTTGTCCCTGGCGGCGTAGATCCCCTTTTGCGTCATCAGAAGGATCGTCATAGAGCCGTCGATCACTTCCTGAGCATATTGGATTCCCTCAATCAGATTTTCCTTCTGGTTAATCATGGCGGCTACCAGTTCCGTAGCGTTGATATCGCCGCCGCTCATCTCCAGAAAATGGGTTTTTCCTGTTTTGAAAATATCCTTTACCAGGGAATCGGTGTTGTTGATTTTTCCTACTGTGGAAATAGCGTATGTACCGTGATGGGAACGGACAATCAGCGGCTGGGGTTCGTAATCGGAAATGCATCCGATTCCCAGATATCCCCTCATTTCGCTGACGTCTTTATCAAATTTTGTGCGAAAAGGGGCGTTTTCGATGTTGTGGATGGAACGATCGAAACCTCTTTCCGCGTCGTATACAGCCATACCGGCCCGACGGGTTCCCAGATGGGAGTGGTAGTCCGTCCCGAAAAACAGATCAAATACGCAGTCTTCTTTTGATGCTACTCCAAAAAATCCGCCCATAATGTTCCTCCAAATTTAAAAATAGACTATAGGGTCAACGAAACACGGCACCCAAAAGGCTCCCTGTTTCGGCTTAGGCAAAAAGAAAGGGAAAACACGAAGATAGAGAATACCATCCTTATCCCCGGGAAAGAAAATGGGAATTTACGGGAAATCCGGAAGGGAAAAAAGTTCCCGGGCATTGCGGCGTCCTGCTTCCAGAATTTCGCTCAAAGGTACTCCCTTTATTTCGGCGATCTTTCCGGCTGTATATACGATCATAGAAGAATCGCACCGTTTCCCCCGGAAAGGCACAGGCGCCATATAGGGGCAGTCCGTTTCCGTGAGAAGGCGGTCTAAAGGAACTTCCTTTGCCACCTCCACGGGCACCCGGGCATTTTTAAAGGTCACGGCGCCTCCAAGGCCAATATACAGCCCCAGTTTTACCGCTTCCCGCATCATTTCCACACTTCCGGAAAAGCAGTGCACAACCCCTTTGGGTTTATATTGGCGAAGAAGGTCCATGGTGTCTCCATGGGCGTCCCGGTCGTGCACGATCACCGGCAGACCCAGCCGATTTGCAAGGCGAAGCTGTGCGGCGAAGACTTCCTTCTGCACGTCTCTCGCGGGGTTTTCTTCCCAATGGTAATCCAATCCGATTTCCCCCACAGCCACCATTTTGGGCAGGCGCAGAATCTCTTCCAATGCGCTTTCCCAGTTTTCCGGAGGATTTCCGGCACATTCAGGATGAATACCGGCTGCCCCGTAAACGGGAGCATACCGGGCGCAGAGGTCCGCTGTAAAACGGGAAGAGGAGAGATCCGTCCCGCAGTTTATAATGCCGCAGACGCCCTTTTGAAACAGCGAGGGCAAAAAAGTGTGCAGATCCTCCTGAAACTGTTCGCTGTCGTAATGGGCATGGGAATCAAAAATGCCGGGAGACATGGGTGCCTTTTCTGTATGTATACTTTCCATTAAGCGATTCCTTTCCTGAAAAACCGATCAAAGACCGGTTGGGGTATTCTTACCATTCGGCTATAAAGGGACGCTGCTTATACCACCACTGTTCATTATCGGCCACAAATCGAGTGCCGATATCGTGGAAATCCTTCGGGGGTTCATAGTCGATGTTGGAAAGAACATACTGAACGAAATTTTCCATATTTTCCGTAGTGGGATTTTCCACAAAGATTCGGCAAAGCTCCAACACCTTGGGAGGCTTGTTTTCCATGCGCTCTATATATGCTCCCATGCTTTTGCTGCAGGGATACAGGACCTCCCGATCCTGCATAAGCATGCGAAGGGCAAAATGGACGATTTCATAAACGGTGTGGGAACGCAGAATGGGATCCTCCACAAAGTGCCAGAAGTAATCGGTAGCATAATGGAGGACAGCATAAAACG
The DNA here is from genome assembly GCA_944380875.1 of uncultured Clostridia bacterium. GTDB lineage: Bacteria > Bacillota > Clostridia > Oscillospirales > Acutalibacteraceae > UMGS1264. The sequence goes on along the minus strand of CALWJA010000062.1, from coordinate 43,081 downwards.
AATCCATTTTTTCCTGTTTTTCCTGTTTCTGAAAGACGGGGATCCGCTCTACAATACCGGGAATATCCGGATCTGTATAGGAAATGCAGCGGCTGCAGAGAAAGGAATTTCGGGTGGGTTCGCTGCCGTGATCCGCCGCGGCCATAAGATATTCTTTTGTCATATACTTGATGTCAAAATATCCGCCTTCATACTCACAGTAACCGGTGATGCATTCCGTAATACGGCCTTGAGCCTTTAATTCTGCATAACGCTCAGGGGTGACGACCACCATGCCGTCAATATCGGAATCCGGGCGTTCCAATCCTTTTGCCACGGAACCGCCCAGGATGACGCCCAGAATTTCCGGATCGCCTTCAAAATAAGCCTTCATACTTTCGATAGCCTTCTTGTGATGTTCGTACATAACGGGGGAATCCTCCTGTTTTTGTATATTTCGTGTGAAGGTTTTTGGGGATGGGAAAGTCTGAGTCAAAACATTAGGGAGAGAATCCCATCCATCCTTTATATAGTACGTTACGATATATGGGGATGAAAACAGCCTGCCGCCGGCAGCGGGCAAGCTGTTTTTGCAATTATGAGGGGACGGCACAGAAAAAGCCGCCCGGCAAAATCAACGGACTTTCGATCCGGCCGGTACACCGTCTGCAAAGAGCACTTTTACATCGTCTTCGCCGGCATCCGCAGCCAGGATCATACCCTGGCTTTCCACGCCGCAGAGAACAGCGGGCTTGAGATTGGAAACTACCACGACGCTGTGCCCAATGAGATCTTCGGGCTTATACCATTTGGCAATCCCGGAGGCTACGGTGCGGGGAGTGCCGCTGCCGTCATCCAGAGTAAGCTTCAAAAGCTTTTTGGCGCGCTTGATGGGTTCGCAGGCCGTTACTTTCGCTACTTTCAGTTCCACCTTGGCGAAATCGTCAATGGAAATCATAGCTACGCCTTCCACGGCTTTTTCTTTTTTCTCCGCTTTTTGTTCCATGGGGTTGGGAATCAGCGCATTCAGCGCTTCGATTTCCTTATCCACGTCGATCCGGGGGAAGAGGGTCTCGCCCTTTTGGATTACGGCATCCGCAGGCAGACGTCCCCACTGGGAAGCGGAATCATAGGTAGCATTTTCCGCCGTCAAACCAAGCTGAGCCTGGATGCGGGGAGTTGTAGAAGGCATGAAGGGCTCCAAAAGGATGGAAACGATCCGCAGGCTTTCGCAGAGAGTATACATAACTGCGGCCAGGCGGGCTTTCTTGGTTTCGTCTTTGCCAAGCGCCCAGGGCATGGTTTCGTCAATATATTTGTTGCATCTTGCGATGAGCTTCCAGATTTCCGTCAGAGCGGCGGAGAACTGGTAGCCGTCGATGGCGGCGTCACATTTCGCCCGGAGAGAGGAGGCCATGGCGATGACTTCCTCGTCCAGAGGATCGCTTTCCCGTTCTGCCGGAATCACACCGCCGAAATATTTCTGCACCATGGCCGTAGTCCTGGAAAGAAGGTTCCCAAGGTCGTTGGCCAGATCGGAATTGATACGGGAAATAAGGGCTTCGTTAGTGAAAAGCCCATCTGCGCCGAAGGGAATTTCACGCAGAAGGAAATACCGGATGGCATCCACTCCATACCGCTCGCAGAGGATATTGGGGTCCACTACGTTGCCCTTGGATTTGCTCATTTTGGTTCCGTCTCCGAAGAGAAGCCAGCCGTGGCCGTATACCTGCTTCGGCAGAGGAAGATCCAGCGCCATCAAAATAGCAGGCCATATGATGGTGTGGAAACGCACGATTTCCTTGCCTACGAAATGCACGTCCGCAGGCCAATATTTATGAAAATCTTCCAGATTGTCGGAACCGTAGCCCAACGCGGTGATGTAGTTGGGCAGAGCGTCCACCCAAACATAAACTACATGCTTGGGGTCAAAATCCACCGGAACGCCCCAGGTAAAGCTTGTTCTGGATACGCAAAGGTCGTCAAGCCCCTGTTTGATAAAATTAATCATCTCATTTTTCCGGCTTTCCGGCTGGATGAATTCAGGGTGCTCCTCATACAGCTTCAGAATCTTATCCCCGTATTGGGAAAGACGGAAGAAATAGGCTTCTTCCTCCGCCCATTTCACTTCCCGGCCGCAGTCCGGGCATTTGCCGTCTTTCAGCTGGGTTTCCGTCCAGAAGGATTCGCAGGGGGTGCAATACCAGCCTTCGTATTTTCCTTTATAAATTTCACCCTTATCATAGAGCTGGCGGAAAATTTTCTGGATTCCTTTAATGTGGTAATCGTCCGTAGTACGGATGAAACGGTCATTGGAAATATTCAGAAGTTTCCAAAGAGACTGGAAATCCGCTACGATTTTATCTACGTATTCCTTAGGGGAAACGCCCTCGGCCTGGGCTTTCTGCTCAATTTTGAGGCCGTGCTCGTCCGTTCCGGTGAGGAACATGACATCATACCCCTGCATTCGCTTGTAGCGGGCGATAGCGTCGCTTGCCACCGTGCAGTAGCTGTGGCCGATATGGGCCTTCCCGGATGGGTAATAAATGGGGGTAGTGATGTAAAAGGTTTTCTTTTCCATAAGAACGGCTCTCCTTCAATTCTATATTATCCGCTTGATCCGAAAAGCGAAACGGATGTTGAAACGAAAAATGATAGCCCGAATTATATTGGGGCAGCTAAAAACAGATATATCTATTATAGTCAGATTCCCTTAGAAATTCAACAGAAACCGCGAATAAATCCCTATATAAAAAGAAAGACCCGCGGGCAATATAGCGCCGCGGGCCGGTTGAAAGCATAAGCCGCTATTCTGAAATATTTTCGGAACTGGTATCATAATGCAGGAATTCACGCAGTATCCGGCAGTTTTCTTCCAGATCCGGATCCAGAACCATGGCTCCGCTGGGAAGCGTCAGATCCTGAAAGGCCGTATCCGCAGGGATATGAGCGTTTTCGATTTCATATCCGTCCAGAATCTGGGGAGCCAGGGAAATCAGATACAAAAGATCCCCGTCGCTCAGGTTGGTAGTTACATGGGGGAGAAAATCATAAGCTAGGGCGCTCAGCTCCGCCGGGTTTTTGCCTTTGCAGGCATCCATAATGGCCTTCAAAACTTGCTGCTGCCGGGCTGTCCGGCCGAAATCGCTGTCTATATGGCGAATACGGGCATAATAGAGGGCCAGCCGGCCATCCAGATGGTTCATCCCTTCCTTGAGATTGCTTCCCATCATCTGGTTTTCTTCCGCGGCTGCCGCGGCGCTTACTTCTATATCGATCCCTCCAATTTGGTCGATAATGGATGTAAGCCCTTCAAAATCAATTTCAATATACTTGTCTACCGCAATGCGGAAATTGTTTTCCAGCGTCTGCATGGTCAAGGCGGCGCCTCCGTGGGTATAGGCGGTATTGAGTCTTGCTTTTCCCACAGTAGGGATTTCTATATACAGATCCCGGAGGAAGGATACCATACGGAGAGAACCGGTATGGTTGTCGATGGATATGAGCATACAGGTGTCGGAACGGCTGGAGAGGCCGTCGTCCCCTTTATCCACGCCCAGAAGAAGAATGTTGGTAATTTTATCATCGTCGATAACTTCCCAGGCGGGAGCATCGGAAGGCTGCTGCACATAGCTTTCTGTGTTGGCCTCCTGACGGTTCAAACGCCCCAGCATGACCCCTGCATAGGCGATTACCCCCAGGGACAAAAACACCACTAGGGAAAGCGCAACCATTGCCAGCCTTTTCAAGCCCATATGGCGGTTTCTCCCTTTTTTTCCGGCGGGTTTTCTGCCGCCTTTAGCGGCGGCGCTCCGGCTGCTGTAAATGTCTCTATCCACATAATTGTATCGGTCGATTTCTCCCCGCTGGCGGGAAGAATTCCCGGATGATGACCTGTAGGCCCGGGACGGAGAACTTTGCGGACGTCCCCCCCGGCTGGAGGAACTACGGCTGTTTTGGCTTCTGCTGTTTCTGCTGTATTGTTTACGATCCGGCAAGAGTACCGCTCCTTACTTTTAAATTCCGTATGCATACCATCCGAGCCGCGCAATGAAAACAGTATGGAGTACAACTCCCGGTTAAGCATGCCCCCAGGAAATGGCGCCATGCTGCGCAGACCTTGGATGTGCACGTATTTTTGCATGGAAAATCCGTTTTGTTTTATATATAGTAAACCAACATAGTGAGATCTATCTATTTAGTAGTATAAGCAGGAAATCAAAAAATTTTCTTATAGCTTGGGACTTTAATAGGAGACAATCCAGAGTCCGTTCGCCCGTTTGCATTGTATTGCATTTGTATGGGAAAGTCAACAGTTATGTAAACTACAGTTTTGTTACCTTTTTAAATCTTTACTATTATATTTTTTTGTGACTTTCTTATTGTAAACCGGATTGTTTAGGAAAAACATCGAAATCTGTAGAGGATTCTCCCGTTTGAAAAGGATTATAGAAAAGAGCTTTTGAAGAGCTTTTGCATCCTGCCTTGCTTTTCCTGCGGGAATAGAGTAGGATGAAATAAAGTTTGTGTTTCCTATAATTTAGTAATCTGGTATCCATATAATATGGAGGTATGTATCTAACAAAGATCATGCCCGGGAAAAAGATTATATTTTTCCGCAAATAAAATCGCAGGAGGTTTTAGTTTGAAACAGAAAAAAGGAAACAAATCTGTATCTTCCGCCAAAAAGCAGAAGGCAGGGAGAACGGAGGAAAGATCCAGAAAAATGGATAAAAGGACTTTACTTGTTCGAATCTTGGCAGGGATTATCGCCTTTCTGATGATAGCAGGCGTGATGTTTTCTGTAGTGGGAGCGTAAAAATCAGCGTTTTCCGGTTTCCTCTCAAAAAGGTAGGAACCGCTGCCGGATACAATGGGGTGTTCCTAAAATCGGGACATTCTTCCAAAATACCCCTGTCTTCATATTGTTTCGGCAAGGATGGTGTTAAAAAAGAGTTGCAATACATATGGGAATACGGTAAAATATAACGAAAGGCTTTATTTCGTTACGATATCAACACCACACTACATAAAATTCCTATATATAATTATAAAGCTGTGGCATTTAGGTTTACCATCACAGATTAGATAAAAGCTTTCTGCATGGAAGAGAAAAAACGCGGAATCGCGTTTTATTTTTTGGGGGTGTCGTTTTGTTTTTTCAAAAAGATATTGAAACCATGAAACGGGAGGATCTGGAAGCCCTGCAGCTGAAAAAGCTCAGAAAAATGGTGGATTACTGCTACAACAATATTCCTTTCTACCATGAGAGGCTTGGTGCAGCAGGGATCACCTCCGGCGATAAGATCAAAACCCTTTCGGATATACAGTATATCCCTGTTACAACGAAAGATGATATCCGGGATAATTATCCTTTTGGCATGCTGGCAGTGCCTATGAAGAAGATCGTTCGCATACATGCTTCTTCCGGAACTACGGGAAAACCCACTGTGGGCTGTTATACCAAAGCGGATCTGGAGCTTTGGAGCGATATAGTCGCCCGTGTGGCTGTAGCGGCCGGAGCCAGGGAAGACGATATTTTCCAGATTGCTTTCGGATATGGCCTTTTCACCGGCGCTTTGGGCCTGCACTATGGTCTGGAAAAAATCGGATGCACAGTCATTCCTGCATCCACCGGAAATACGGTAAAACAGATGATGATGTTCCGGGATTTCGGCGTAACAGGCCTGGTGGCCACGCCTTCCTATGCTCTCTATTTGGGAGAGTGCGTGAGAGATGCCGGCTATCCTATGGATGCTTATAAGCTGCGTTTGGGGCTTTTTGGTTCCGAGGGCTGCACACCGGAAATGCGGGAGCAGATCGAAAAGACACTCCACCTGAAAGCTACCGATAATTACGGCCTTACAGAGCTTACCGGCCCGGGTGTTTCGGGAGAATGCGAGCTGCGCTGCGGCCTTCATTTTGCGGAAGACCATTTTCTGCCGGAAATTGTGGATAAAGATACGCTGGAACCTCTGCCCGCCGGTTCTACAGGCGAGCTGGTTGTTACTACCCTGGATCGGGAAGGAATGCCAGTTCTGCGTTACAGGACAAAAGATATCACCCGTTTGAATTACGAACCTTGCGCTTGCGGTCGCACCCATGTCCGGATGGAGAAGCCTATGGGGCGCACGGACGATATGCTTATCATTAAGGGCGTCAATGTGTTCCCTTCCCAGATCGAAAGTGCTCTGGTGGGAATGGAGGGTATCGGCCCCCATTATCAGTTGGTTGTCCGCCGGAAGAATTTTATGGACAATCTGGAAGTCAAGGTGGAACTGGTTTCCGCCGATATGTTGGAAAGCTACGGCATTTTGGAAGGACTCAGGCGCGATGTGCATGATAAGCTCAAGAGCGTGTTGGGTCTGGAGACAAAGGTCACGCTTGTAGAACCCAAGAGTCTGGAAAGGTTCCAGGGTAAGGCAAAGCGTGTGTTGGATCTGCGAAATCAGCCGGAACAATAATAGGAGGGTGCATAGAATGAAAGAGCTTTTGCTGGGCAACGAGGCAGTTGCCAGAGGCTTGTACGAAGCCGGTGTAAAGGTGGTTTCCAGCTATCCCGGAACCCCCAGCACGGAGATTACGGAGGCAGCCGCTAAATATGAGGAGATTTACTGCGAATGGGCGCCTAATGAAAAAGTGGCCATGGAGGTGGCTGCCGGTGCCAGTATGGGAGGCGCGCGTTCCTTCTGCGGTATGAAGCATGTGGGCCTGAATGTGGCGGCGGATCCCCTGTTTACCATGAGTTACATAGGCGTCAACGGCGGCCTTGTAATAGGCGTTGCAGACGACCCGGGCCTTCATTCTTCCCAGAATGAGCAGGATTCCCGCAATTATGCCATCGGAGCAAAGGTTCCTATGCTGGAACCCAGCGATTCCGCGGAATGCAGGGATTATGCGGTTATGGCATATGACCTTGCCGAAAAATTTGACACTCCCGTTATTCTGCGTTTGACAACCCGTGTGGCCCATAGCCGCAGTATTGTGGAAGAACGCCCTCGTGAAGAAAGAGAGCTTCTTCCCTATGAAAAGAACCCGGCGAAAAATGTTATGCTGCCCGCTTTTGCCAAACCAAAGCATGTAAAAGTGGAGGAGCGGCTTGTAGCCCTCCGGAATTGGTCGGAAACCTCCGGCATTAATAAGATTGAGGACAATGGTTCCAAGATCGGCGTTATAGCCGCGGGAGCCGTGTATGAATATGCCAAAGAAGTGCTGGGCGATACGGTTTCCTATCTGAAACTGGGAATGGTGCATCCCTTGCCCGATGCTTTGATTCGGGAACTGGCGGAAAAAACAGAAGAAATCTATGTAATAGAAGAATTAGATCCGGTGATTGAAAACCATTGCAAAGCTATGGGGATCTCCGTTCACGGAAAAGACGTGTTCCCTCTCTGCGATGAATTCTCCCAATCCGTAATCGCTCGCTGCATGGGGAAAGAATTGCCTGCTTCTCTTTCCGTGGAGGAACAGATCCCCGTTCGGCCTCCGGTTATGTGCTGCGGCTGCCCCCACAGAGGCGTATTTTATGTATTGAAAAAGAACAAGGTTTATGTAAGCGGCGATATCGGCTGCTATACCCTGGGAGCGTCCGCTCCTTTGGGCGCTATGGATACCTGCATCTGCATGGGTGCTTCCGTCTCCGCTTTGCATGGATATAACAAAGCCCGGGGCGCGGAAGCGGAAAAGAAGAGTGTAGCCGTCATTGGCGACTCCACCTTCATCCATTCCGGTATCACAGGGCTCATTGATATCGCTTACAACAGAAGCAATTCTGTCGTAGTGATTCTGGATAACTCCATCACCGGCATGACAGGTCATCAGCAGAATCCTACTACCGGATATACCATCAAAGGCGATCCCACCGCCGCAGTAGATCTGGAAGCTCTCTGCAAAGCGGTTGGAATTGGACGCGTCCGGGTGTGCGACCCCTATGATCTGAAGGCTTTTGACGCAGCTTTGAAAGAAGAGCTGCAGGCAGACGGCCCCTCCGTTATCATCAGCCGCAGGCCCTGCGCCCTTCTGAAATATGTGAAACATAAGCCTTCCCTGAAGGTGGATCCCCAGAAATGTATAGGCTGCAAAGCCTGCCTGGGTATTGGATGCCCGGCCATCAGCGTCCGGGACGGCAAGGCTGTCATCGACCATACGCAGTGCGTGGGCTGCGGCGTATGTACGGGCCTGTGCCCCAAGGGAGCCATTTCATCCGGAGAAGGGGAGGAATAAGCCATGAAGAATTCTGTTAAGAGCGTAATTATTGTGGGCGTAGGCGGTCAGGGAACCCTTCTGGCCAGCCGCGTATTGGGAAGCGCCATGCTGAGCCAGGGCGTGGATGTGAAGGTTTCGGAAGTCCATGGAATGAGCCAGCGGGGCGGTTCGGTTGTAACCTATGTGCGGTATGGGGTTACGCCGGAGGATAAGGTGTATTCTCCCGTAATTGAGCCAGGAGAAGCCGATGTAGTCTTGTCCTTTGAAGCTTTGGAGGCAGCCCGCTTCCTGCCCTATCTGAAGGAAGGGGGCGCTGTTGTGGTCAATACACAGCAGATGGATCCCATGCCTGTGGTAACAGGAGTTGCAAAATATCCGGAGAATATTCTGGGGAAAATCGCGGAAAAAGGTGTCCGAATGATTCGGCTGGATGCGTTAAAACTGGCTGAGCAGGCCGGTTCGGTAAAAGCCGTAAACGTAGTGCTGATCGGTGCTATGGCCCGTCGCCTTCAGCTTCCCAGGGAAGTCTGGGAGGAAACTGTCCGCAAAACGGTCCCCCCGAAATTTATAGATTTGAATCTCAGAGCCTTTGCCCTGGGATATGAAGCTTTTACAGAAGAATAATCCTAAAGGAAAGAGGCGTCTGTGCCTAGGTGCAGACGCCTTTCCTGTTTCATGTTATTAGGGTGAAAGTATATAACAATTTTTACTTTTATATGAAAGAAATCAAAAATGCGTTATTGACTACCAAAATAATACATGTTATACTAGGCTACATAGAATTAAAATATGCATATTCAACAAAGGAGGCTGTTTTATGCAAATTCAGCAAATCTCCGTATTTGTGGAAAATAAACCGGGAAGACTGGCGGATATAACAGAAACCCTGGCTGCGGAAAAGGTAAATATTCGGGCGGTATCCGTAGCGGATACAAGTGATTTTGGAATTCTTCGTTTAATTGTGGATAAACCTCAGGAGGCTGTGCGGACTCTTCGGCAGGCGGGACACACCGTATCTTTGACAAATGTGCTTGCCGTATGCATGGAGGATACACCCGGGTCTTTTGCCCGTATCATGCGGGTTTTGGCCGATCACGGCGTGGCAGTGGAATACATGTATGCCTTTAATTGCCGAGCCGGAGGCCGGGCGTCGGTGATTCTGAAGGTTTCCGATGTGGAGAATTCTGTAGCCTTCCTGCAAAAGGCGCAGATAGAGATTTTGGAACCCGAAACCGTTTATGATATGTAATAGACGAGCAAACCTGCCGGAAGTCAGAAATACCGGAGAACATTGTATAGAGAAAAGGGCGGCTGTAGGATCCGCCCTTTTTTAAAAGGGGGATTCCCAGTGAGACGAATAACGGAATGTATTTTTTCAAAAAGAGAAAAAATATGCGCGGCAACTGTATCGGCGGCTTTGCTGCTTACATCCTGTGCCCTTTTGCCGGTGGAAGAAGAGCTGCCGGAGGCTCCTGCCGTGTCCTCCCGCGCAGAATATGGATACACCACAGCTCCGGTCGAACGGGGAGATATGGTACGTGAGGTATCTGCCAAGGTTGAATATCAGCCCTCTACAGAGGAGAAACTGTTTTTTTCTTTAGATGGTGAGCGGATTGCCAAGCTGTATGTGGAAAAGGGCGATACCGTTCAGAAAGGTCAGCTTATTGCGGAATTGGAAATGGGAGATATACCGGCACAAATCTCTCAGCAAGAAAAGAGTATCCGCGAGATGGAACTGGAACAGACGCACTTGGAGGAAACGCTGGCGCTTCTCACAGCTCAAAATACAAAGAAAGAAGAAGCAGCGGAAAAAAAAGTGCAGGATGCCCAAGCGGCATTGGAAGACGCCGAAGATCTTCCAGCGGACGATAAAAAAGAACTGGAGCAGGCGTTGCAGGATGCCAGCCGGGAGCTGGAAATGCTGGAATCCCAAAACAGCGCTGCAGAAGGAGAACAGCAGGAGAAGATTACTTCCTTAAAAGAACAGCTGGAGGTTAAGAGGGAAAAGCTGCAGGAGCTTGAAAGCAAGAAGAAAGAGAGGCAGCTATATTCCAGTATTGACGGGACAGTTCAGTCTGCCCTTAACGTGGAAAGCAATCCTGTCAGCTCTACCAGTATGTCTGTAGCGGTTATACAGAACTATGCCACGGCGGTTTTTGTGTTGGAGGGCGACAACTGCCGGTATTTTAAAAAAGGTGAAAAGGTGGATATTATCCTGAAAGATGATACCGCTTCCTCGGCCACTGTTACGAAAAAAGTGGAAGGGGAAAAACCTGAGGTGCATTTTAGTTTGGATGTGCCCGATCCCAGCTTAGGAAAATCTTCTTCAGGTGTAGTGAAGAAAGTGCTGGAAAAGAAGGAAGACGTTTTGTATGTCCCGGCGGAAGCTGTAGTGCGCTCCGGTGAGAAAGCCTACGTGTATACGCTGGATGAAAATTCTCTCAGATGCCGGACAGAAGTAGAAACGGGCATGGAAGCCGAGGATTACATAGAGATTACGAAGGGGCTTCAAGAAGGGGACGCAGTAATTGTGGAATAACGATGTGCGGCTGATAAGCGGACGGTATAACCCGGAAAATTCGTTTAGAGCAGCAGAAAGGAAGCTGGTTGTGGATATGAGATTCATGGCATTTAAAGCCGCAGAAAGAGAAAAATGCGTGAAAGAAGTTCCAAAATCAAAACGTCCCGCAGTTTGCGGCAAGGCTCTCCCACGTGGGAAAAGGGTTTTACTGGCGGTTCTTATGGGACTGTGGTGCTCTTTGACAGGCTGTTCCGGCGAAACCGGCAGTGCGGATGTACCGGAGCTTTTGGAGCCGGTGGGGGCTGTAAGGGATACAGCCGTAGTCAAGAGAGAGGACTGCTATAAACTGGAGGTATTTAGCGGGCAGGTAATACCGGGCTACCAGGAAGCCGTATTCCCCCAGGACGGGACTGTTACGGAAATATTGGTGCATATGGGGGATTCCGTGAAAAAAGGGCAGGTGCTTGTCCGTTTGGATGAAAGCGGCCTTGAGGAACAAATGAAGTCCCTTGAAAAGCAGGTTTCGCAGAAGCAGCAGGAAAACAGTTTGTTGGATACGATTGCACAGAAACAGGAACAGCAGTTGGAATTGGAGCTGGAAACGCTCAAAAAAGAAGGAAATACACAGGCAGCAGCAGAAAAATCCATGGAATTGGATACCCTTAAGTTGCAAAACCGCCAAAACGAGGAAACAAGAGCTCTCGCTTTGGAAGAACTGGAAGAAGAGCTGGATGACGTCCGCAGCGCCTTTGGGCAGGCAGAGGTTACCGCGCCCTGTGACGGCGTGATACAGTATATGGATGAGGCTGTAAAGGTAGGCGCGGCCGCTAAGAAGGATACTTTAGTTGCCTATATATCCGACGAGAGCCAGGTGATGGTGCTTTGCCCGGAGCTGGGGGTCTCGGAGGCGCAGAATGCAGAAAAAATAGTCGGAAATGACGGGGAGAAGGAGTATACACTGACACCGGTTCCGTATACCACGGAGGAAACCGTATCCATGGTTTTGGCAGGCTCAAAAATTATGGCCAGATTCTCGGCAGATGATTTGCCTCCCTGCGGGACCTATATGACGATCTCTGTTATCGGAGTGATGAAGGAAGACGTCATTACCATTCCTGTAAACGCCTATTATAAGGATTCTTCGGGGACGTATGTATATTGTATCCGGGAGGACGGAGGTCAGGAGCGCCGGGATATAGAGATCGGGTTGATCACAGAGACTACCGTAGAGGTTACGGAAGGATTGCAGGAAGGGGAGACTATATATGTCAAAAACTAAAAAAGGCAGCCTGCGGCAGCAGACTGCAGAATCTCCAAAGCTCTCCCTTTTTGGCGGTGTCCTGGGTAAATGCAGAAATGCCGGTGTTTGCCTGTTGGCAGCCGTAACCCTTCTTGCCGGCTGCTCTTCTGAAGAAGGGGCCGTGTCCTCTTCCCCAACAGGAGATACTGTCCCTGAGGCTACGGGAGCATCTTATGAAACTTGTGTAGCAGAAATAGGGGATTCCTCCAAAACCATAAGCATTTCGGGATCTTTGGTGTATCCTCAAAGACAGGATCTGTATTTCGATGGCCAGGGAGCCCGAGTGGATACTATATTGGTGGAGAATGGACAGGAAGTAAAAGAGGGGGATGTATTAGCTACCTTTACAGTGGAATCCAGCGAAGCGGATCTGAAAGAAAAACGCCTTTCTGTAGAACAGGCTCAACGCTCTTTCAACCAGGGAGTAGAAGACAGAGAAGAAGAAATTGAACTGCAGAAAAAAATAGCTGCTTCAGGAGATAAGAAGGAGACTCTCAAATTGGAGGAGCTGCAATCTTCCCTTGAACTTTTTAAACTGCAGAACCAGGCGAACATAGACCAGTTGGAAGAGGAACTTGCAGAGATGGAAAACGCTGCCGGAAAGACTACTCTAACGGCGCCCTTCGATGGAGTGGTAGATTCTATCAATGGGGAGCTCCGGAAAGGAACAAGTGTGAATTCCGGGACACAGATCATGGCTGTATATTCTCAGTCTCCTGTTTATATTGCCGTGGAAGACAGTTCCCATTCTCTGCGACTGGGCATGAAAGTAACGGTGACAGCCGGAAGAAATAATGACCGCAGGCAGTATACGGGCCTGGTGGTTGCTGCTCCGGAAGCGCTGCCGGCTTCCATGGGGGCTAACACCTACTATATAGAAGCCAAGGATGCTCCTTTGGATATTTTGGAAATAACACCTACAGTTTCCGCAGAGATAGCCCTTGCGGAAGATGTAGTGGTGGTTTCCAGAAAAGCGGTCACCACAGAGGACGGAAAGAGCTATGTGCGTATTCTGGAGGATGGCGCCATTCATAAGCGGTATGTGGTTATCGGCTGGGACGATTTGAAAACCAGTGTGTGGATTGCTAAGGGCGTAGAGCCAGGGCAAACGCTGATATTGGGATAAGGGGGGATAAGCAGTGCTTCAGTTTGTAGGGCGCAAGATGCTCAATAAAAAATGGATGATCCTGGGGCTGTTTATCGGTAACCTTTTGATGACGGCAATTGCTGCTGCGAGCCCTATGTATTCTCAGGCGGTGCTGCAGAGAATGCTGACGGAAAACCTGGTTGCTCATATGGAGGAAACGGGTGAATATCCTGGAAAAATCAGCCTTCTTTCTTCCTATAACCATGTAACCGGAACCCAGGAAAATGGGCTGGAAAGATTCCAAAAGCAGGAAAAGCTTATGGCGGAGCTCCCCCAAGAGACCGATACGCCTGCAGCGGAATCCATTACTCAATATGGAACCGCTTCTTTAACTGTTGTTCCCGATATTTTGATGGATGGGGAAAAGAATAAAAAGATATCCATTGGCTTTTCTTCCGGTATAGACGATCATATCCAGATGATCGCCGGAAGTCTCTATTCCAACTCTGTGGGAGCAGATGGTTTTGTAGATGTCATTGTTTCCAAAAAGATGTATGTGGAAGAAGACCTGGTTTTAAACCAGGAGTTTACTTTTGAGGAGCTCACTCTGAAAAACGGCGATCCCTGTAAAATCCGGATCACTGGAGTTTTTGAACCGAAGGATCCCAATGATACATATTGGTCCGCATATGCGGATATGTTTTGCCTTGTTTCGGAGGATGTGTTCCGAAATGAGTTCTTAAATTACGAGGATCCTCAAATATCCTATACGGCCCGTTGGACAGTCCTTTTGGATTATACCCAGATGAAAGCGGAAAACGCTCAGCTGGTTCTGGATACTTTGGAAAAGTATGCGGACGCCATGGGCGATATGAATAACAGTAAATTATCCGAAAATTTTGCGGATGTTTTAGAAGGGTTTGTGCCCGAGTCTCAAAAACTTACGGTGACGCTGTGGTCCCTGCAAGTTCCCATATTTGTCCTGCTTGCAGCATTCATCTTCATGGTGTCCCGCCAGATGCTCTCCATGGAGGAAAACGAAATTGCCGTGTTTAAGAGCCGCGGCGCCGGGCGCAGGCAGATTCTTACCATTTACCTGCAGCAGAGTTTTCTTTTGGCGTTGGCAGCTCTTCTCCTGGGTGTACCTTTGGGTATGTTTATATGCCAGGTTTTGGGTGCTTCCAATTCGTTCCTGGAGTTTGTGCAGAGAGCCTCTCTGCCCGTCCAGATAACAGGTACTTCCCTGCTCTTTGCCCTGTTGGCGTCATTCCTTTCCATAGTGGCTATGACAGTGCCGGCTTTTCGGTATTCGAAGCTCACTATTGTGGCCCATAAGCAGAAAAAGCAAAGCCGGTGGAAAGCTCCCTGGTGGCAGAAAGCCTTTTTGGATTTTATCCTTCTGGGCGTTTCCCTCTATGGCCTGTTTTCCTTTAGTTCCCGGAAAGAGGAATTGGCGCAGAGTGTTGCGCAAGGCGCTTCCTTAGATCCCCTGTTATATCTGAGTTCTTCCCTTTTCATGCTTGGAGCGGGTTTGGTTGCGCTGCGGCTGTTCCCATTGGTGGTAAAATTGATTTTCTATGCCGGAAAAGCTTTTTGGCCTCCGTCTTTGTATGCGTCTTTCCGGCGGATCTTGGGAACCATTGGCCAGCAGGGTTTTATGATGATGTTTTTGATATTGACCATTTCCCTGGGTGTTTTCAGCGCCCAGGCGGCCCGCACCATCAATACCTCAGGTGAAGAACGGATCCGCTATGAAACAGGGGCGGATGTGGTTCTGCAGGAGGTTTGGGATAGCACCAGTTCTCAATCTGAAGAAGGGGGAGAGGTTTCGTATACGGAACCGGATTTCACCCGGTATGAGAAGATTGAAGGTGTGGAGAAGGTCACAAAGGTTCTCCGGGAGGATAGTGGCAAGGTTTCTTTTAAAAAGGGCAATACCGGAGGCGTAACGTTGTTGGGGATCCATACCAAGGAGTTCGGCGAGACTGCGTGGATGAAAGACGGAGTCCTCCCCCAGCATTGGTATACCTATCTGAACCAGATGGCGGTGGACGCACGCGCTGTACTTGTATCTGAAAATTTCCGAACGGATTACGGTTGTAAAGTGGGAGATGTGATTACCTATACCTGCGACAGAGGAACTTCTGTAGAGGGTGTAATTTGTGGCTTTGTGGAATATTGGCCTGGCTATAAACCTACGGAAGCGGTTGCAAAACCCACAGGCGGCTATACTATGACAAGCCGTTACCTGGTTGTGGCCAATTATCAGCAGCTGCAGTCCGTATGGGGAGTAACCCCCTATCAGATATGGATGAAGCTTCAGGGATCCTCTAAGCCGGTGTATGATTTTATTGAGGAGCAAAATATTCCCATAGAAACCTTTGAAGATGCGCAGTCAGCTATAACAGAAATGAAAAATGACCCCATGCTGCAGGGCACCAACGGTATCCTGACAGTGGGATTTGTAGTTGTGCTTCTTCTTTGTACAGTGGGCTTTTTAATCTACTGGATTTTGTCCATACAGTCCCGTGTGCTGCAGTTTGGTATTTTCCGGGCCATGGGTATGTCCCTTGGGGAGATCCTGGCTATGCTCGGAAATGAACAGCTCTTTATTTCGGGCGTCTCCATCGGTGCCGGAATCGGAATAGGGGCTCTGTCCTCCAAACTCTTTATTCCTTTGATTCAGATAGCGTATTCCTCCGCAGATCAGGTGCTGCCCCTTACGATTATCAGTGAGACATCGGATTATATCCGTCTCTTTGTGGTGATTGGTATTATGATTGCCGCTTGTATGGCGATTTTGGGCGGCCTGATTTCGAAAATCCGTATTTCCCAGGCCCTCAAGCTTGGAGAAGACTAACCCGAAAGGAGGACTCCCTATGGATACAATGATAGAAACAAAGGATGTTACCCGTTCTTTCCCGGTAGCGGGAGAGGAGGATATCCAGGTCTTAAAAGGGATCAGCATAGAGGTTCCCAAAGGGGAATTCGTGATCCTCAGAGGGCGTTCCGGTTCGGGGAAAACTACCCTTATGAATATTCTTGGGGCTTTGGATACGCCCACTTCCGGCCAGGTTTTCCTGGACGGCCAGGAAATAGGAACCCTGGATGAAAAAAAGCGCGGACTTCTCCGGCGCACAAAGATTGGATTTGTATTTCAGTCCGTAGCATTGGTGCCAACTATGGATGCCTATGAGAACGTGGAATTTGCCCTGCGCCTGGCCCGATATGAAGGGGACAGACGGAAAAGGGCGGAGGAATGTCTGCATATGGTTGGTCTTGGAAGCCGCATGCATCATATGCCCCAGCAGATGTCCGGCGGTGAACAGCAGCGTGTTGCTATAGCTCGTGCTATCTCCCATAAACCGCAGATTATCTTTGCCGATGAACCCACCGCCGAGCTGGATTCGGCTACCGGTATAAAGGTGGTAAAAATCTTTCGGGATCTTACCCGGAAAGAAGGCATTACCGTTATGATGACTACCCACGATACGGGTTTGATGGGGGCAGGAGACCGGGTGTTTTCAATGGAGGACGGTGAGATAACCAATGGATAGGCAGAAACGCGGAAAAACAGGAGAAGAAAACCGGCCGGAAGAGATCTCGCAGCAGGCAGCCGTTGAGGGGCAGTCTTCAGGTAAAACGGAAGCAGAACAGAAGAAAGGGGTATTTGGCAATTCGCCTTCTCTTTCTCAGGATAATGGAAATATGGACCCCAATAAAATTATCATTTGCGAAGATCTGGTGAAGATTTATAAAACGGAAGACAGTGAGGTTCTTGCACTGCAAGGGCTGGAATTGACTGTGGACCGGGGCGAATTGATGGCCATTATTGGAAACAGCGGAAGCGGAAAGAGTACTTTCCTCAACATGATCGGAGGTCTTGACCGCCCCTCCGCAGGAAGACTGTATGTGGACGGCCGCAATCTTTTTAAACTGTCTGAACGGGAACTGGTGGAATACAAAAAGAGTGTGGTTGGCTTTGTCTGGCAGAATAACGCCCGGAACCTTCTTCCCTATCTGAACGCTTGGCAGAATGTACAGATGCCTATGATGTTTTCCAATGCCATAAAGGATAAGAAAACAAGAGCGCTGGAACTTTTGGAATTGGTTGGGATGGGGCATAAAAAGAACAGCCGTTTGAACCAACTTTCCGGCGGTGAGCAGCAAAGAGTGGCTATTGCTATTGCCCTTGCCAACAATCCCAAGCTCCTTTTAGCTGACGAACCAACCGGTTCAGTGGATGTCCATACAGGCAGTTATATTCTGGATGTGTTCCGGGAACTGAATAAAAGCCTGGGTCTTACGATCGTTATTGTTACCCATGACCGGCAGCTTTCCAAAAAAGTAAATCGTGTTGTAGCGATCCGAGATGGGAAAACCAGCACGGAGTTTATTGTGCGGCAAAATCTTATTGAAAATCTGGATGCCATTGCGGAATTCGAAGATCCCCACGATGAATTTGCGGTTTTGGATAGAGCCGGACGGCTGCAAATACCCAGAGAAATGCTGGAAGAGCTGGGTGTGGAAGGAAACCGGGTGCGGCTTATGCTGGAGGAAGGCCGTATTATTATAGAAGCGCCTCCCAAGGAGGAAGAAGTTTCCTGATAGGATTCCCGGAAAAAGGCGCATGCAATGGGAACAAAAACCCCCGTATTCCAAACGGAATACGGGGGTTTTTTACGGATATATAAGCTTACAGCTCTTTTTTCCAGAGACCATGCAGGTTGCAGTAAGCATAAACAGCTACAGGGGTTTCATTTCCAGCCAGGCAGAAGGTTACAGAAGGCTCTTCGCCGGGGGCAAGACATTTGCGCTGCCCGCCTTTATTGGTCTGCAAATATACCCACTGGATGGAGTGCTCTTCCGTCATGGGATGGGCGACACTTCCCACAAATGCTTTCACTTCCCGGCCGGAAACGGTTACTTCCGGCACATGTTTTTCCTGCGCGGCGTCAGTGGTGTTGGGAATAACTTCCTCCATTTTTTCACCGCAGCAGATCATGGACACCCCACTGAAATGGATAACCCCTACAAAATTTCCGCAGTGTTTACACCTGAAAAAACGCACATCGTTTGTCATATACATTCTCCTTTCTATGTTCCACCCAGGATCATAACGATCGCCCGGTGAATTTGCAATGCATTTAGTATTCCCTGATTTTAGGAAAAATTCTGGGGATACTTCTTACGAAAGTATGAAGTTTTCTTACATCTGTGTCACTTAGATTGCATGGAAATAAAAACCATGTTACAATCATTGTACTATAGTTGATTGTATTTGCAAGAGGAAATTGGGAATTTCGTAAATGTTTTTGTCGGCATCCAATTTATCTTTGGATATTAAAAAAGAAAAGTAAACCCTAAAAAGGGGAGCCGCATAAATTTTTTATTTGTTCCCATACCATAGTATAGAATTTGATTATGAGAAATTTCCTTTTTGAAAGGAGCTTTATCGTATGAAATTGCGCTGGAATGCAGTTCTGGCATTCTTTTTATGTATATTGTTGTTGCCAATATCCTGTTCTTGCTCAAAAGGGGAAGACAGCCTTTCAGGAAAAAGTTTTCGCTGGTCTTTAAGCCGCGAGCCCAAAACCCTGG
This sequence comes from uncultured Clostridia bacterium, assembly GCA_944380875.1. GTDB lineage: Bacteria > Bacillota > Clostridia > Oscillospirales > Acutalibacteraceae > UMGS1264. The sequence continues at coordinate 24,388 of CALWJA010000062.1, read as the reverse complement.
ATCCGCAGATTGCCAGCGGAGAAGACGCTTATACCGTGATTTTAGCCCTGTATGAAGGGTTAGCACGTATAGCGGGAGACGGAGATATGCAGAAAGCTGTTCCCGGAGCGGCGGAAAGCTGGGAACACAATGAAGACTATACGGTGTGGACTTTCTATCTGCGGGAAGGCGGTCTTTGGTCGGATGGGAAAACCCCTGTAACGGCTTCTGACTTCCAGTTTGCATTTCAGCGTGCGCTGGATCCCGGAACTGGTTCCGAGACCTGTACACCTTTATATTGTATCCGCAATGCCAGAGATGTGCATAGCGGTAAAAAGACAGTGGATGAATTAGGTGTAACGGTTAAGGATGACTATACGCTTGTAGTAGAGTTGGAATATCCCAATGAAAATTTCCCGCTTCTTACAGCACTGCCTGTTTGTATGCCCTGCAATGAAGAATTTTTTATTTCCACTTCAGGCCGGTATGGCTTGGAAAAAAGCACCTTAATGGGGAACGGACCCTTTGAAATAGACGGCAGATATGGATGGGAAGCGGGAAAGCATATAAATGTAAAAGCTTCAGGTACCTATTCCGGAGAAACGGAGCCGCTGCCTTCCGATATATCCTTCACGGTGGGGGAAAAAGAAGTGGATCTTTCTTCGCCGGTATCCGCTCTTACCTCCGGAACGGTGGACGCCATAGCCCTTACGGAAGCAGAAGCCCAGGAAGCGGAAAAATCTGGTTCTACTACCGTATCTTTCGAGGATACCGTTTGGGGGCTTTGCTTCAATCTGGAAGATAAAGCGTTGAAAAACGCAGATTTGCGTCGATTTTTCCTTCGTTCCATAGATCGGGAGAAGCTTCTGGAGCAGCTTCCCAGCGGAGTAAAGGCAGCCGATGGGATTATTTCCCCGGCTGTTACTTTGGAAGGCAGTTACTATAGAGATATGGCCGGAAGTATTACCTTTCCCCAGAAGGCTTCCGAAAAGGAATTGGCAGGATGGCTGCAATCGGGTATATCGGATTTATCGCTGGAGCAGGCGCCCACCTTTACAATTATTTATCCTAAGGATCAGAATATAGGTACATTGGTAAACGAGATTTTAAAAACATGGAACGAATCCACCGGCTTATATTATAATATGGAGCCCTTGGAAGAGGAGGAATATAATCAGCGGATCTCTCTGGGAGATTTTTCAGCGGCTATTTACGCTCTCCGACCGGATAGCGACGGAGCCTATTCCACCCTTTCCGCTTTTCAGAGCAAGTCGGCAGGCAATATTTTTGGGTATAGTTCTTCCGAGTTCGATACACTTCTGGATGAAATTGCCCGCCACAGCGGGGAAGATGCTGTCAATCTTAGCCTGCAGGCTGAAAATATGCTTTTGGAAGATTGTGTATTTCTTCCTCTGTATACGGGAAAACATTTTTATGGCATGGCTCCTGGAGTGACAGGGATTCGTTTCCTGCCTTATGGAGGCGGTGTGGATTTCATTGCCGCCGGTAAAAAATAGTGTTGTGTGTGGATAAGAGATTGGCGGCAGAGCATATTTCGTTATAAAAACCTACCCCAGGCAGAAACGTTAAAAGGATTCTGTCTGGGGTAGGTTTTCTTTGTATTGTTTCAAAAATAGAAACGGCAAAAAGCGGAAAAGAAAAAATATGCAGCAGCTGATTTTTCTTACTTCGTTTGAGTATCCTCCGGTAAAAAAGCAGTGATGGAGGTAGCATAGAAATGCGCCAAGCGGTATAAGGTATAAAGGGAAGGAGAAGTATGCCCGGATTCGTAGTAAGTATAAGTAGAACGGCTGATTCCCAGATATTGGGATACCTGAAACTGGGAATATCTGTGGCTTTTCCGCAGAGACTTCAGTTTTTCAGCTACAGCCAGCCCAAATTCTTTTTCTGTTGTTGCGGTCATAATAGCGTAAACACCTCTTGTTTAAAATAGTGAAGTATGCATACACCTTCCATTACAGGATGGGCAGGATACTTTAAATATAAGCAGAATCGTGAAAAGTAATTTGGCTTGCCTAGTCTACTATACTTTTTATGCTGTATTTTTCTTTTATTTAATATACTTGTATTCTCTTCTTCTCTTTCCGTTTTCTTCTATTCAAAATATTCATAGGAAAGAAGCAGGGAATCTCCTAATAGATATGGAGAAGGCTTTCCGTAGAAAAAGCGCCCGGATGTTGTTATAACACATCCGGGCACTTTTATGACTCCTTATTTACGAAAGCTTTTCCGCTGTTTTATTTTATCAGGCTCTTTCCAGTCATTTCTTCAGGCTGGGGCAGACCCAGGATCTGCAGCATAGTGGGAGCGATATCCGCCAGCACGCCGCCTTCCCGAAGTTCGCATGGATAGCCCACAACGCAGAAGGGAACAGGATTGGTTGTATGTGCCGTGAAGGGAGAACCGTCCTCATCAAACATTTTGTCAGCATTTCCGTGGTCGGCCGTTATCAGGGAAACGCCGCCTTTTGCTGCGATGGCATCGGTGATCCGGCCCACGCAGGTATCCACAGCCTCTACAGCGGCTTTAGCCGCGTCAAATACGCCCGTATGGCCAACCATATCGCAGTTGGCATAATTCAGAATAATGACGTCGTATTTGTCGGCTGCAATGGCTTCCAGAAGCTTGTCGGTCACTTCATAGGCACTCATTTCCGGCTTCAGATCATAGGTGGCTACCTTGGGAGACTTCACCAGGATCCGATCTTCTCCTTCATACTGCTTTTCCACACCGCCGTTGAAGAAGAAGGTTACATGAGCATACTTCTCTGTCTCCGCAATACGAAGCTGAGAGAGACCCTTATTGGAAATGTACTCTCCGAAGGTGTTCTGCAGGGACTGAGGCTTAAAGGCTACCTCTACATTGGGCATGGTAGCGTCATATTGGGTCATGCAGACATAGGTAAGGGGGAAGAATCCATTCCTGCGCTCAAAGCCATTGAAATCCGGATCCACGAAGGTGCGGGTGATCTCACGGGCGCGGTCCGGGCGGAAATTGAAGAATACTACGGAATCGCCGGCTTTGATGGTCCCGTTTTTATCGCAAACGGCGGGAACCACAAATTCGTCGGTAACATCGGCAGCATAGGAATCTTCAACAGCCTTAACAGCACAGCAGGCCTCCACGCCTTCGCCATATACCATAGCGGCATAGGCTTTTTCTACGCGCTCCCAGCGATTATCCCGGTCCATAGCATAATAACGGCCCATCACGGTAGCAATTTTGCCCACGCCGATCTCTTCCAGTTTTTCTGCACAGGCAGCTACGTAATCCTTGCCGGAGGAGGGGGGCACATCGCGGCCGTCCAGCAAAGCGTGGACATAGACTTTCGTCAGACCAGCGCGCTTAGCCATTTCCACCAAGGCATAGAGGTGGGTATTGTGGCTGTGAACACCGCCATCCGAAAGGAGGCCGATCAAATGCAGGGCGCCGTCATTCTTTTTCGCATTCTCTACGGCATGAAGCAGGGCTTCATTCTGGAAGAAATCACCGTCTTCAATAGCCTTGGTAATGCGGGTAAGCTCCTGATATACAATACGGCCCGCGCCGATGTTGGTATGCCCTACTTCGCTGTTGCCCATCTGCCCGTCCGGCAGACCTACGTTCAGGCCGGAAGCTCCGATCTGGGTTACCGGGTTTTCCGCGAAAAGACGATCCAAATTGGGCTTATTGGCGGCTTTTATGGCGTTGCCCTTTGCGGGAGCAATGCCAAAGCCATCCAGGATCATCAAAATCAAAGGTTTTTTAGCCATATATAATTTCCTGTCCTTTCATCAAGCAGGGGCTTTCCCAAAAGATGGAAAGCCCCGCGGATACTGCGCCTCCAGGCGCGTCTATTTATTCTTGGGGCGGGATTTCCTTTCGGAAGAAAAGTCAGCGGGAAGCTGCCTTTACGATCTCCGCAAAATCAGCGGGCTTCAAAGATGCGCCGCCGATAAGACCGCCGTCCACATCGGGCTGATCCAGAAGTTCTTCCGCGTTCTTTGCATTCATGGATCCGCCGTACTGGATCGTCAGGGCGTCTGCATCCTCCTTGGAATAGAGGCCAGCAACGGTGGCGCGGATCATGGCGCAGACTTCGTTGGCCTGAGCGGCAGTTGCGGTTTTGCCGGTGCCGATAGCCCAAACAGGCTCATAGGCAATAATGATTCTCTTCAGTTCCTCAGCGCTGACACCCATAAGGGCAATCTTGGTCTGCATGGCGACTACTTCATCGGTAACGCCCTGCTCACGCTGCTCCAGATATTCGCCTACGCAGAGGATAACGGTCAGGCCGTTATCCAGAGCGGCGCGGACACGCTTATTGACGGTTACATCGGTCTCGCCGAAATAGGTGCGGCGCTCGCTGTGGCCGATAATTACATAAGGAACCTGCATGGAAGCCAGCATGGGAGCGGAAATTTCGCCCGTGTATGCGCCGGAAGCTTCCCAATGGCAGTTTTCCGCGCCGATAGCAATATTGCTTCCTTTCACGGTTTCCAGAGCGGCGTCCAGATCCACAAAGGGCACGCAGGCGATAACATCGCAATCGGCATCCTTAACAAGAGGCTTAATAGCCTCAAGCAGTTCCCTGGCTTCAGCAGGGGTTTTATTCATTTTCCAGTTGCCGGCGATAACGGCTTTTCTCAGAGCTTTGTTCATAATAAGCATCTCCTTATTCAGATGATCCCATATTCGGGAATTGTATGATTATGCGAATAGATAAAGGGAAGGGGCGGAATTCCTTCCGCCCCACTTGAGCCGGCGGTAAAGCCGTCGGAAATTATTCCTTCTCGTTCAGGCAGGCAATGCCGGGAAGCACACGGCCCTCCAGGAATTCCAGAGAAGCGCCGCCGCCGGTGGAGATGTGAGTCATCTTATCGGCATAGCCCAGCTTCTCAACAGCAGCAGCAGAGTCGCCGCCGCCGATGATGGAGATAGCGCCGCTTTCTGCAACAGCCTTAGCAACAGCAATGGTGCCTGCAGCGAAATTATCCCATTCGGAAACACCCATAGGCCCGTTCCAAACAACAGTACCGGCGCCATTGAGAGCGTTGGCAAACAGCTCGCGGGTCTTGGGACCAATGTCCAGGCCCATCCAGCCATCGGGGATAGTATCGGAATTAACAGTCTTGAATTCAGCGTCAGCCTTATATTCGGTGGCAACCACATTATCCACAGGAATAAGGAATTTTACGCCCTTTTCTTTTGCCTTGGCCATCATTTCCTTAGCAAGATCCACTTTGTCGTTCTCGCAAATGGAAGTGCCGATGGAGTAGCCCAGAGCCTTCATAAACGTATAAGCCATGCCGCCGCCGATAATAAGAGTATCTACCTTATCCAGCAGGTTGGTGATAACGCCGATCTTGTCGGAAACCTTTGCACCGCCCAGGATGGCCACGAAGGGACGCTTGGGATCAGCCAGAGCGCCGCCCATGATGGTGATTTCCTTCTGAATCAGATAGCCGCATACAGCGGGGAGATAATCTGCTACGCCCGCGGTGGAAGCATGAGCACGGTGAGCCGTTCCGAAAGCATCGTTTACATAGATTTCAGCGAGAGAAGCCAGCTCTTTTGCAAAAGCAGGATCATTCTTTTCTTCTTCCTTATGGAAACGAACGTTTTCGATCAGCTCAACTTCGCCGTCCTGCAGGGAAGCGGCAATGCTTTTTGCACTCTCACCCACAACATCGGTAGCCATCTTGACTTCCTGGCCCAGAGCCTTGCTCAGATACTTGGCTACAGGAGCCAGAGAATATTTCATATTAAACTCGCCCTTCGGACGGCCGAGATGGGAGCAAAGGATAACTTTTGCCTTCTGAGAAACCAGATATTTGATGGTTTTCAGAGCTTCGTCGATACGCTTGGGATCGCTGATGTTTCCTTCAGCATCGAAGGGAACGTTGAAGTCACAGCGGACAAGAACTTTCTTGCCGGCGACGTCGATATCTTCGACGGTCTTCTTGTTCAGGTAATTCATGCACAGCACTCCTTCAAATTTGTATTAGATTACACTTTGTGTGAAATACTGGTTTTGGAACCGTTCCCATTATACAATGCCTGTCCTTTCTTTTCAAGAGAATTCGGCGTAAATGGCGTAATTTCTATAGGAACACCGGGAAATTTCCTTTCCCAGAGCTGCTTTACCAGTTGTATTCCCGAAGTTCTCCTTTTCTTAGCAGTTCTGGGTATCCCCATTGACGCAGCACTTCATATACGCCTATGGCTACGCTGTTGGAAAGGTTCAGGCTTCGCGCGTCGGGATGATCTCGCATAGGGATGCGCACGCAGTTTTCCCTGTGGTCATAGAGAAGTTTTTCCGGCAGTCCCGCTGTTTCTTTGCCAAAGAACAGATAGGATTTGTTAGGATACTGAACGTCCGAATGGGTTTTCTGGGCTTTGGTTGAAAAAAAGAAAAAATTACCGGTATTACGGCTGAAAAAATCGGTAAGACTTTCATAATAGGTAATGTCCAGAAGATGCCAATAATCCAATCCGGCCCGTTTCAGCTTCCGGTCGTCGATTTTGAATCCCATAGGCCCCACCAAGTGAAGTCGGGCCCCTGTAGCGGCGCATGTGCGGGCTACATTTCCGGTGTTCTGTGGGATTTCGGGTTCCACCATGACGATGTTGAGTTCATAAGCAACCTTTTGACACTTTTTTTCCTGGCTGCAGGAAATTTCCTGCTCCAATGCTTCCCGGGGACCGAACGCTCCATCTGCCGAAACGATTTTTGAACCAGCATTGCTTATATTTTCCGTAGTTGTATCCATGCTATGCATTGCATGTGTCACCGCTTTCTTAATTTGATTTGTATAGACGGAATAGCGGCAATGTGTAAAAATACAGAGCCGGGAATCCACCTTCCTGCAAGAACCCTTGCAGCGGGCATGATCGGAGGGTTTCACAGGTATATAAGAAGTATACCACGGAAGACACGTATCTGCAAAAACAAGACGAAAATACTGGTGGGGCAATTTTACGTTTTATCGGAAGCGGCGGGAACCCAGAGGAAAGTATATTGGGAATTTTTATCATGGTTAACAGAAAGGGGAAAGGGAAATGCTATTTCGGGGGACAAATCCCATCAAACAATTCTGCACAGTCTGGAGGCTTTATATGATGTATAAGCAAACAATGGGCTTTGTAAAAGGCCTGGGAGCCGGTATCCTGGCGGTTACAGCGGTTACGGCGGTCGGTTCCCAAATGATGAAAAAGGATAAGCACCTTCGCCGCAGTGTAAACAAGGCGGTGCAAGCCGTAGGTTCCGCTGCCAGTTCCATGGTAGGCAGTGTGGAGCATATGTTCCGCGGTTAAAAGAGAAAAACGGCGTTGGAACGCCGGGGTTCTGAAGCAGTTCCCCGGCGTTTTTTGCTGTAAAATTGGGGATAGAAAACCGTAAAATCGAAGAGATACCAGCAGAAAAAAAGAGAAAGGAAGAGTTTTCCGCTTTTTCTTGCAGTTATGCAGGGCCTGTGTTATGATAAAATAAATAATAGGGTTTATATACCCTCAAATAAGCCAAAAGCGGCTTTTTGAGGTTTGTCGGCGCTTGGCTGCCCGGCTGAGGAAAGATGGGATTTCTTCGGGGAAAGACTAAACAGCTTTTGTGCTTTGTGGGCGGCGGAGCTATTGGATATATACTGTGTAGAATTAGAAATATAAGGGATAGGGGATCGAGTCATGGAAGAAACGAAACAGGATACACAGGGTTTGGAAAGCCCTCTCTGTTTTACCATACATATGCTTCCCTGGGAAAACGCGCCTGTTGAGGAACCGCTTCTTTCCCGGATCCTCCGGGAAAACAGCGAAGGCTCCGGAAAGCGGAAGGGAAAGGAAAAAGCGCTGGAAAACGGCCTGAGGGTCGTAATGTCATACCGGCTGCGCAGAGGGGACTTTTTCTTTGAGAAAAAAAGCGGCGGCCGGATCCTGCAGCGGTCAGAACAGGAGCCTTACGGCTGGAGTGTTACCAAATGGGATTATAACGGCAATGTGACCGAGAAAATCCGTTTTTCTCCGGAATTGCTTTGGCTGCAGTCTGCTTATTTCAAAGACGGGAATATAAAGGAACCGGTCGTGTTCCTTTTACCCCATAAAGACGGATTGGAGTATTTGGAGAGGACGGAAGAGGGCTGGAGGAAGAGCTTTTTGCTCCTCAGGCCTGCTGAGAGCGGTGCGAAAGGGAGTCTTTTGAAGAATCGAGCAGGGGATCCTGTCTGTTCTGTATGGAGCAGTAGGGGGCTGCTTTGGGCCTATAGGCCGGAAGAGTCCCGTGCATGCAAAGAAACGGAAGAGAAGCTTATAAAGGGAGAAATACAAGAGGAGCCTCAATGGCCGGGTGAAAAGCAAAAATTGTTTACGGAGGAAAGGCTTCCGGAGCTGGAACGGTTTCTTGCGCCGGAGGAAGAAACTGGCCGGAAAGAAGAGGGCCATGCTGTTTCTGCCGGGGCGAACGATTATGCCGCGGATCACAGCCTTCAGGATTTTGCGGAACCAACGGGTGGCATTTCGGCTGCTGTTGTGTCTGAACCTGCCACCAAATATGCGGTAGCGGCCAGAAGTCTTTCCGGTGTGGTAAGCGCGCCGGGAATACCGCAGAAACGGGAAGAAGAGGAAAAAGACACAGTATCGGAGGAACAGGAAACATCCAAAACACTTGAAGAGCCTATGGAATCCCGTGAGCCTTCTGACAACGGGGAAATGGCTCCTTTGGAAGGTGTTCCTGAACAGGATGCAGATGGCTTGAAGGAAGAAAAGAACGAAAATTCTCTCAAGGAACCCATGGAAGAGGAAACTCCGGAAGCTCCCGAGCTCCCGCCGAAGTCTGAAACGGTGTCCGGTTCGGAGAACGCCGGGAAAAAGGAAGATTTTTTACCGGAAGGTATGGAAGAATTCCGGGAGTTTTTCCAGCAGGTTCCGGATAAGTTGGTCACTGGGGCTGATGGGCAGCTGTATGCGTATTACGGAGGCATGAAGGGATCCCTTCGCCATGGTGATGGCCGTACGGCCATGGAGAATGGCCATACAGCTTACGAAGGCGGATTCCGGGAGGATAAAAAGGACGGTTTTGGGGTTTACTATTATAAGAGCGGCCGTCTTTGTTATGCGGGAAATTGGAAAGGAAACCGCCGCCAGGGCGCCGGGGTGTCTTTCAGCCCTCAGGAAGGAACTATGTTTGCAGGAAAATGGAGGGAAAACCGGCCGGACGGCATGGGAGCCCTCTTTGATGAAGATGGAGAACTTCTGTATGCCGGGCAATGGAAAAACGGAAAACGTCATGGCAAAGGAACGGAATACCGGCGAGGAGAAGTTGTTTTCAGCGGCCTTTGGGAAAACGGAGAGCCGGTAGTAAACGGTGCTGGCGGAGGACGGTGATTCGGTTTGAAATGTATGGAGCTGCATAAGCTTGAGCAGGGTGAATGCCTTGTGTTGGTGGAGGATTCCGGTCAGGAACTTCTCATGGCGGATTGCGGCGGCCTCACCAGCGGCCCTACTGACGAAAGAGGGATTGGTGCTGCCAGAGTAGCGCCCTCTCTTCTGGAACGATACAGGCGGATCGGCAGAAGATCGTTTTTGCTGTCTCACTACCACAAAGACCGTTTCAGCGCCATGCAGGATATATTGTTGGAGGACAAGAATTATTTTTCCTCCGTGTATTGCCCAAATTCTCCCTGCGACAGGCGGGGGCATCCTCTCCTTTTGGAATATGGGATTTTTATGGAAATCTTTTTAAAAGGGACACCTGAATACGACGAAGCCGCAGCAGCGCCCCTTTTCCTCTTTTCGGAGATTCCCGGATATCCTGCCCTGGAGACTTTGCATATTCTCAAAGAAGGGGATACGTTTTCAGCAGGAGGAATTCTATATGAGGTTTTATGGCCTCAGAATGAGAAGTATCCTTTCGGAGAGATTTTTGCCTCTGCGGTGGAAGAGATGAACGTCTGCATTTCTTCTCCCTTCCTTCCAAAAGCTGCGGCGCGGTTTCGCCAATGGAAGGAAGATTTCTGCCGGGAATGGCTCCTTTGTGCGTCCCAGCCATCAAAGGAAAATTGGGAAAAAGGGAAAAGTCTTCTTTCTCAGCTTCCCGCCCTCAGAGAAGAACTTTCTTCCATGCCTTTTGCCCCGGACATCCGGGAAATTCTCAACCGACCCGTAACCAGAAACGCCTATAGCTGGGAGACGGATGGAGCGTCCCTGGTTTTGCATAACCGCCGTACAATGGAGGCCAGTTTGGATGATATCCTGCTTACGGGCGACGCCACCCCCGAAACCATGGACAGGGTTTCGGAAAAACTCTATGAGGGATACTTCCTGGTGAAAGTGCCGGGCAGGGGGCTTTCTTCCCATTGGAGCCATGTGTTTGGGGAAATAGCCTGCCAGCATCTTTTGATCAGCGCGCCTTTCCCCCAGGCGGGAGAGGCTTTTCTAGCAAAAGAATATCTGGAAATTCCGGCTATGCGGCATTGCACCTGCCCGGAAGCCTGCAGGTGGTATCAAGCCAGCGGCCGTTCCTGCAATCGGATGAATGTTTGTTACGATCTGGAGGGAAAGCCCGCTCTTTCGATTCAATGTCCTTTTGTGAGCGGAGGAAAACCGGAAACCTGCGGATGCCGGATTTTTGTTGTTTCGGAATCGGGAATCCAGTCGTGCCTTTGCGATGGGCTTCCTGCGGTAATTCATTGAAAGTAGGCTGAAAATCTTTTTCCGGGCTGTGTCCCGGCTATCCTTCCCTGTTTTCTGCAGGGAGAAAAGCGAGGAGAAACCCATGTCATTTAACAGCTTGGCATTTTTATGCCTGTTTTTGCCCATATCGCTGCTTGCGTACTATATAGTGCCCAGGAAAGCGAAGAATTTTTGCTTGTTCATGTTCAGTCTGGTGTTTTATGCCTGGGGTGTTCCTGCCCATGTGCTGATTTTATTGGGGACAATTGTGGTGGACTATATCTGCGGGCTGCTGATTTCCCATTTTTCGGATGCAAAAGGGAAAGCGCGCCTGTTTGCTGCTTTGAATATCGTGGTAAATGTAGGCCTGTTGGGGTATTTTAAGTATACAGGTATGATCGTAACAACTTTAAACGGTTTTGGAGCGGATTTGCCTGTCCCGGAAATTGCGCTGCCCCTGGGTATTTCCTTCTATACGTTCCAGAGTATTTCTTATGCGGTGGACGTTTATAGGAAGCAGGTTCCCGCTATGCGGAATTTTATTGATTTCGGCACATATATTTCCTGCTTTGCCAATATCGTTTCCGGTCCTATTGCCCGGTATTCCCTTATGTATGAGCAGATTAAGAACAGGCAGGAAACGACTGCGAAATTTACAGCGGGCTGCCGTCGGTTCCTTATGGGTCTATTCAAAAAAATGCTGATTGCCAATACCTTGCTGGAACTTTCTCAGCGAGTGCAGTATATGGAGGCTCCCTCCACGCTTTCCGCCTGGCTAGGCGTTTTGGCTTTCACTTTCTATATTTATTTTGACTTTTCCGGTTATACGGATATGGCAATTGGTGTAGGCGGCATGTTTGGGTTTGAGCTCCCGGAAAACTTTGAGTTCCCCTATGCTTCCCGAAGCTTTTCGGAATTTTGGCGCCGCTGGCACGTAACGCTGGGACGTTGGTTCCGGGATTATGTGTATATCCCGTTGGGCGGCAACCGGGTGAAAAAGCCCCGTTTGATAATGAATCTGGCAGTGGTTTGGGTGCTGACAGGTGTCTGGCATGGAGCCAGCTGGAACTTTGCCTTATGGGGTGCCTATTGCGGCCTATTAATTATTTGCGAAAAGCTTTTTCTTCAGAAGCTTCTCGAGAAAATCCCTGTGTTTTTCCGGTGGTTGTATACATTTTTAGCTGCCGCTATGGGTTGGGTGTTCTTTTCTTACACCGATCTTTCCAAAGCTGGGACGCTTTTCGCCGCGCTTATAGGTATAACAGCTCCCGGCGCGGATGCTTCCGGCCCTTATCTTTTGATTACCTTTGGCCCAATGCTGGTAGTGGCTGCCCTTTGCAGTTCTCCCTTGGTAGCGGAGATGGCACACCGTTTGAAGGATGTAGCCGTTTGGAAAGTCCTTTGGGTCGTTGGCTATGTGGTTTTGCTGGCGCTTTCTGTGGGCGCTATGCTCAATAATGCATATACGCCCTTCCTGTATGCGAATTTCTAAGGAAGATGGAATATAAATTGCCTTATATGCCCGATAGGAGAATAAACAATAGGAAGTTTTGCAGGTTGTGTGAGGTATCGGGCAGTGAAAGGAGATAGAACTATGCAGTCTGAAAAAAGGAGAAAGCCCATGCACAAACGGAGTTCGCAGTGCCGACCCGAGAATGTGGCAGTAACAGTGCTTTTGTTTGTGTTTGCCGTAGCAGGGGCTTTTTATCTGTTACTTGGGCCAAAATCCGACTTTTCAGAGAATGAAAACCGGGTTTTGGAACAGGCGCCCGCTTTGGAAACAAGCGCTCTTTTGGATGGCTCCTATACGGATTCTCTGGAAGCGTTTGTGAACGATCAGTTCCCATTGCGTACGCAATTTCTTTCCCTGAATACCAGCTTCCAGATTGTTTCAGGCAGAAAGGATTTGGGAAGCAATTATAGCATTACTCCCGCAGAGGGAGGCGTTTATCTGGGTAAGAACGACCATGTATATGAGGTGCTTCTTCCCAATACCACGGATACCTTCAAAAAAAATATCCAAGGTCTTAAAACCTTCAGCCAGGAGACAGGGCTGCCATTTTGGGTGATGCCTGTGCCTTCGGGCAGCCAGGAGCAGCAGGAGAATTTGCCGCTGTTTGCCCAGAATCACGATCAAAGGGAAGAATTGAAATATATCCGGGATACCATAACGGATAAAAATGCTACTGTGGTAGATCTTTTCGATACCCTGGGAAGCTGGAATGGGGATTTTTATTATAAGACGGATCACCATTGGAATACTTTCGGAGCGTATGAAGGGTATAAAGTTTTAGCGGAGAAAATGGGATTTACTCCATATGGAAAGGATAAGTTTACGTTTCGTCTGGCCAGCCGCTCTTTTTATGGCACATTGTATTCCAAAGCAATAAACTTTTTCCAGAAACCGGACGACCTCTATTTGCCTGAATATACAGAACCGCAGGATATTGTGCAGGTAATAGGAGGAGAAGAACGGGAAGGCTTATATTGGGAAGAATATCTGGATAAAAAAGATAAATATTCCACTTTTATGGGCGGCAACCATAGTGTTGAGGTTGTGAAAAATAAAAATCAGAACAACGGCAGGAAACTTCTTCTTTTAAAAGATTCCTATGCCAACAGCTTGGTTCCTTTCCTCTGTCTGCATTATTCTGAAATTCATGTGATAGATCTGCGGTATTATTCGCAGAATATATATGAGTATGTTGAGGAAAATGGTATAACGGAGGCAGCTGCTGTATATAGCATGAAACAGCTTTGTGATGTGGATATTTCCAATAAGCTGGCTGTAGGATAATAGGATAATTTGAAAAGGCTTCCTTCCTGCCTGTATAAGGCACGAAGGAAGCCTTTTATATGTTTTTTCCTTTTTTGGATGAAAAACAAAGAAATGACAAATTTAATGTGGATTCTATATAAAATATATAAAAAATACACTTTGCCTTTATTGACAATCTAGTTTTGACCGGTATACTGGAAATGGATAGGTAATAGTATATACATGGTTTGATTGCAGGATAGGTAAGTAGAATAGAGATAGGAGGAGAATTTTTGAAACAGTTTACATATGAGGTAAAGGATGAATTGGGTCTCCATGCCCGGGTAGCTACCGAATTGATAAATTGCCTGAAAGATGTGGAAAGCCGTGTTACATTGGAAGATCGAGAAAAAACGGCGGATGCGAAAAAGCTTTTTTCTGTAATGGCCCTTTGCGTGCAGCAGGGTGATCTGCTTTCGTTTACAATTGAAGGCGGGGACGAAGAAAAGGTTTACGGAGAATTGAAAGAATTCTGCAGACGCTTTTTATAATGCTATAGAAATGGTCCCTAGAAAACCTGCGGATACGGCGCTGCAATGGAATTTTAAAAGGGAGTGGGCCGGTTGAAAAAAATTCGGGGAATTGGTGCTTCCCGGGGCATAGCTATAGGAAAATTGGTTATCACCGGGGAACAGGGGTATACTGTAGAATACACCGAGGCTGAAGACAGCCGGAAGGAATTGGAAAGGTTTGAAGATGCCCGTAAAAAGGCGGAAAAGGATCTGGACCAGGTTTATTTGGAAGCTGTTCGCCGTGTAGGAAAAGAAAGCTCCATGATCTTTCAGCTCCACATTATGATGCTGCAGGATCAGGATTTTTATGAGGCTATCCGTGACAGCATTATCAAGAGACATTCAAAAGCAGAGTATGCAGTTTGGAAGGTAGCACAGCAGTTTGCGGCCGTTTTTTCCTCTATGGAGGATGAATATATGCGGGGCAGGGCTGCCGATGTTGCCGATATCAGCAGAAGACTTTTGCGGTATCTGGATCCGCATTTTCCCAAGGATTTTGAGGAGTCGCTGCAGGATAGGGAAGAACCCTGCATTCTGGCAGTGGAAAATGTGGTTCCCAGCATGATTATGCAGCTGGATTCAAAAAAGGTTTCTGCCATAGTATCCAGAGAAGGATCTCGCAGTTCCCATTCGGCGATCCTTGCCCGGATTTTGGGTATCCCTGCTGTGGTAGCTGTAGGCCCGTCTTTTTCGGTTTTTAAACAGGAAGAAAATGTGGTGCTGGATGGTTCTACCGGTTGGATCTTTCTGGAACCGGATGAGGAAACCCTTTGCAGATTCAGGCGTCAGAGAGATAGCTTTCTCCTTCATTTAGAGCAGCTTCAGGAGCTGCGCGGGACAAAAGCCATAACCAAGAGTAACCGCTATGTGGAAATATATGCAAGTATTACCCGGCCGGGAGATATGGAGGAAGTGTTGGAAAACGACGGAGACGGCGTAGGATTGTACCGGACGGAATATTACTTTATGAATACAAAAGATTTTCCTACGGAAGAGGAGCAGTACCACCATTATGCATCCTTACTGCAGGAACTGAATGGAAAGCCGGCAGTTATTCGAACACTGGATGTAGGTACCGACAGGCAGCTTCCCTATATGAATATGATGGAAGAGGACAACCCTTCTATGGGGTTTCGAGCCATGCGCTTTTCCCTGGATATGCCCCATATCCTTGTAACCCAGATGAAGGCTCTTTTGCGTGCTTCCTCCCATGGGGACCTGCGGGTGCTGTTGCCTATGATTACCACCGTTCAGGAAGTAAAGCAGGCAAAGGAATACTGGAGACAAGCTAAGGAAGCTCTTCGCAGAGAAGGGGTTCCTTTTGACGAAAATACGCCTCTTGGAATTATGATTGAGACACCTGCCGCGGCCCTTACTGCGGCTGCTCTTGCAAAAGAGGTGGATTATTTCAGTATCGGCACCAGTGATCTGACCCAGTTTGTTACAGCAGCCGACCGGAATAATCCTAAAGTGGCCTATCTTTATGATTTTCATCATCCGGCCGTGCTGAAGCTAATTTCTATGGTGGGAGATGCTGCCAAGGAAGCGGGAATAGGCCTTAATATCAGCGGTGAAGCTGCGGGAGATATAACGCTGACGGAATTCTTCCTGCAATGCGGCGCTTCTTCCCTTACGGTAGCGCCCCATGCAGTTCTGGAACTTCGCCGGACAGTGCAGCAGTTGGATTAAGACGCAGTTTACAGCTTGATTTCATAGAAAGATAGGAAAAGGAGCCCCGTTTAAACGGGGCTCCTCTTGCTTATAAAGGTTATGAAGGCAAGAGCAGGGGACAAAACAGTTTAGTCATCTCTTTCCCGGGAATGTTCCAGGATGCTTCCATCCGCGGCGTTCAGGACATAATCGTATTCCATCTGGCCGGAGCGGAATTCGATTTCATATACCAGACGACCATCGTCATCGTCCAATTCACACTGGTACTCCTTTATAGAAGAAGCGGAAACACCCGCATGTTTCAGAGCGATCTCCTTGGCCTTGGCGGAATCGATCCGGCTGTTTGAATTATTTGAGCTGCTTGAATTGGAAGAAGAAACTTGTTTAGTTTCGCGGTCGTAATCCAATACAGCGCCGGTTTTGGCATGAATTTCATATTCATATTCTACGCCGTCTTTATAGAATTCGATGTCATAAACGGCCACGCCGTCATCCGTATCCAGCTTTTCTTTCAGAACCGTTACATTCCCGCTGACACCAGCATGCTGCAGGGCAATGGATTTTGCTTTTTCAAGCCCAATATAGCCGGAACTGCTCTGAGAAGAAGATCCCTGGGAGGAAGATCCCTGAGAGGAGGCGCTGGAAGAGGAAGTTTCCTTCTGAGCGTCGTAATCGTCGTCTATCTCTTTCTTGGTTTTCTCTATGGCGCCTGTTTTGGCGTTTATATCGTATTCATACTCTGTACCCTTATAGGTGAATTCCACTTCGTAGATCATTACGCCGTCATCCGCATCCAGTTCTGTTTTGAGTTTGGAAACGGCAGAAGAAGAGAGCTTTGCGTGCTCCAGAGCAATAGACTGCGCTTTTTCCCCGCTGATATAGCTTCCGCTGCTGGCGGAACCGGTAGAGGAAATAGAATCCAGATTTATATCATGGGAGGTAGAAAGAATAGTCAGCTCGTTTATGGTCAGACCGGCCAGATTCTGGGCGGTAAGACGGGAATCTTTTTCCATGATTTGGCGAATCATACTGGCTTTACCCAGGGAAATTCCATAGGTTTCGGCGAGATCCTCCAGCTCCTTGTCTTCCTCTAAAGTCTGGCTCAGGACAGAGGGCTCCACAGAGCTGGCTTTCAAAATACCGCTGATTTCGGCTGTCAATTCTTTTTGCAGAGCAGCGCCCTTTTCAGAATCGGCATTTTCTACAGAGATCAGAATGGAATTGGAATCCTGTGTAATATAGCCGTGTTTGAGCATGGAACCTACTACGGCGTTAACCGCTACATTTAAATCCGTGCCTTTAAGATCCATATCGTCTAAAATTACACGGGCATCTTCGTTTCGTGCGTTGGCTTCTATGATCCGTTCGTCCTTATTGACCTTCAGCTCAATACTGGGGTTCACATCCAGGCTGACAATGGAATCCACTGTATCCAGTGTGCTTTGGAAAGATTGGAAGGCAATTCCTAGCCCGCCAGCTACCAGCAGCAAGGCAGCGGCCATAGCTGCTAACACGGCTGTACGCCGTCTTTTCCTGGGTTTCTCCTGTATCATGGGAATAACGGTGCCTTTTCTTGCTTCAATAGAATCGAATACGTCGGGGACAGACTTTTCCACGTCTTCTTTGAGTCTGCGCTCGATTTCCGAGTTTTTCATAGAATTTCCTCCTTTGCATAGGGCCGACCGCTGTTGTTGTGGGATTCGGCCTGTTCTTTCAGAGCCTGTCTCATTTTCTGCAGGCTTCTGTGATAACGGGACAGGGCTGTGGAGAGGGGAATTTGCAGCAGTTCTGCGATTTCCCGATGTTTGAGACCGCCCACTGCATGCAGCATAATGATTTGTCTTTCGTCATCTGAAAGAGCTGTCATAGCGGCTTTCAGTACTTGCCTGTCCTCCAGAGAGGAAAATACATTTTCCGGATCCGCTATATCTGCATGTTCGTCTCCAAGTTCTTCCGTCCGATGATTCGCGCGCAGTCTCATCAGGCAAAGATTTCTGGTGATGGTGAAGATCCAGGGCATAGGGCTTCCTTTTTTCTCATATCTCTCTGCTGCGGAATAGATATGCAGGAATGTATCCTGCAGAACATCCTCCGCGTCTTGGGAGTGTTTGAGAAGGGAAAGGGAAAAACCATAGACAGCCGCTTTTGTTTTCTCATAGAGTGCAGCAAAGGCTTCGGCATTTCCTGCTCCTATTTGTTCAATGTATTCTTCCAATTGGGCTAGTTCGCTGCGGGCGGGCTGTTCGGCCGCCAGCATCAGGCAAATCGAAATCATATGCTCTCCTCCTTGTCTGCCTTATACATGCGGGAGGGTTCCTTTTTATCGCATGTTTTTTTAAAATTTTAAAAAATTTTTTTAGATTCGATTTTTTCTGCTGTAATCAAGAAAAATAGATCGATTGTTTTCAGTATATAGCGATTATGTCCTGAAGGCAAATCCATTAAACACCATGGCATAGGAAAAAGCGGCATTCTTGGTGAGAAAAAGGGAAAACTCGTATAACAGCGGTGTTTTGCACCAGCCCTATGGGAAGAACAACAAAGCCGCAGGATGGGATACGCCTCATCCTGCGGCTGTATTTGCCTTTTCACGGCATTATTGTGTTTTCGCCAGTTTGGCTCCCGGATAATACCAGGAAAGAATTTCTTTGAAATCCGAGCCCTGTTTGGCCATGTATTGGGCGCCGGTCTGGCTCATACCCACCCCGTGGCCGTAACCTTTTACAGAAAATGTAAAGGTTTCGTCCTTTTGAGACAGCGTGAAATTCTGAGAGCGCAGGCCAAGGGCGGAACGCAATTCTCCGCCATCCACCTCTTTGCCGCAGACAACGGCTTTTGTAACGGAGCCCGAACTGCTGCGGGTCAGCTTTCCAAACCAGTCTTCAGGCGATTCCGGGAAAGAGAGATCCGGAAATGAAGCAGAAAGGGCATTTTTCAGATCCTCAGCCGTAAACGTTTCTGTAGTCAAAAATCCCGCAGCCAGCTCGTCACCGGGGCTTGCAACTTGGGTAAGATAGGGAAGATCCCCGCCCCATATGTCTTTCGAGCTCTCGGTTACACCGGCGGATATGGCATAGTAGGTTGCATCAATCAATTCCCCGTTATAGGTCAGCACATATCCGTTGGCTTTTTCGGCGGCCTGCGTAAGCTTTTCGTAGTATGCGTCAAAATTTTCTCCCCAGCGTTCCTGCATTTGTTCTTTTGTAGCGTATTTTTCCCATTTGCTTATATCGGCGGAAAAATCTGCCCCTTTCAGGGAATCGTCCGGTTCAGCTCGGTTTTTTTCTCGAAGGCGACCATAGTATGTATAGGAAGCTACAGCCTGGGCAGCTAAAGCTTCCGTTTCAAAAGAAAGAGGCATTTCTGCTGCTGCTGCCCCTCGGAGAAAATCCATTCGGGAAACTTCCAGAATATTTCCACTGGATGTATCCAGAATGCGGAAAATATCGTCCGAACCCTCCGATGTGAGCTGTTCTGTATTGGATATGGGTTTCTCTTCCGTTTTGGAAGTAGGAGTTTTTTCTGTTTGGGATGTATCCTGCTCGTTCTTTTGTGTTTCCTCGCTTTGAGCGGCGAAGGATGTGCTTGCGCTGGAAGCGGATTGGCCGGATGCACCGCCGCAAAAGGCCAATACCGGCAGGAGAGCCATTAAAAAGACAAACGTGAGAAAGAGAACGATCTTTTCCTTCATATTTTCATTCCTCCCAATAAACGGTTTACAGGATAAGGGACTCTTCTATATTTACATGAATAACAATAAAAATATTCATAAAATTTTATTTTTATCCGTAAAAACCCCATTATTTGACAGAGTTTTGAAATTTCCCTATAAACGGAATGCAAAATTTGACAAAGAATAGGTTTGAAAACATTGACTTTCACCCCTTCTCTGCGCTACAATGATAGCAACTCTTAGCATGGGAAGGAAATGAGGTACAGCTATGGGAAATTTGGGAGAACTGGAAAAAGGGCAAAAAGGCGAGTTTGAGGCCTTATGCAAGGAGTTCCGTGCCAATAATAAGATACCGGCAGACAAGTTTGATATGTATAATGTGAAGCGGGGCCTGCGGAATCCGGATGGAACAGGCGTTATGGCAGGGCTGACGCTGATCTGCAATGTGCATGGCTATCTGATTGCGGATGGTGAACGTATCCCGGATGAGGGTAAGCTTACATACCGGGGAATCGATGTGCGTGAAATTGTGGATGGATGCACCAGAGAAAACCGTTTTGGTTACGAAGAAGTAGTATGGCTTCTGCTTTTTGGGAAACAGCCCACCCGTCAGCAGCTGGAGCATTTTAACCATGTTCTCAATGAATATCGGGAACTTCCTCCTTATTTTGCGGAGGATATGATTATCAAGGCTCCTTCAAAAAATGTTATGAATAAGTTGGCCCGGTCCGTTTTGGCTCTCTATTCTTTTGACGACAATCCGGATGAATTTACTTTGGAAAATAATATGCGGCAGTCCATTCAGCTGATTGCCAGGTTACCGCTGATTATGAGCTATGCGTATCAGGTAAAGCGCCGCCATTTTGATCGGGAAAGCATGTATTTTCATCCTACCGATCCCACACATTCCACTGCGCAGGCTATTTTGAACGCAATCCGGCCGGACCGGCACTTTACGGACGAAGAAGCCAAATTGCTGGATTTGTGCATGATTCTGCATGCGGAGCACGGCGGCGGCAATAACTCTACTTTTACCGCCAGGGCGCTTACTTCCACGGGAACGGATATCTATTCCACTATGGCTGCGGCCATCGGCTCCCTGAAAGGGCCCAAGCACGGCGGAGCTAATCACAGCGTAATGCTTATGATGAAGGATATTATGGCAAATGTGGAAAATTGGGATGATGAAGACGAAGTAGAGGCCTATTTGGAAAAAATCCTCCGGAAAGAAGCGGGGGACCGCAGCGGTCTCATTTATGGCATAGGTCACGCGGTATATACTCTCTCCGATCCCAGAGCGGTAATTTTGAAAGAGAAAGCCCATAAACTGGCGGAAGAGAAAGGCATGCTGGAAAAATTTGAGTTGTTCCAGAGGGTGGAAAAATTAGCGCCGGAGGCATTTGCAAGAGCAAAGGGAGCTTCCAAGGTGGTATCTGCCAATGTGGATTTTTATTCGGGCCTGATTTATGAAATGCTGGGTATCCCCAGCGACCTTTTTACGCCTATGTTTGCGGTGTCCCGGCTTCCTGGATGGTGTGCACATCGTATTGAAGAGATGGAAACGGGTCATAGGATTATGCGCCCTGCCTACCGTTCTCTCTCGAAAGAAAAGGCATATATCCCTATCGATGAAAGATAATTCCAGAGAGGGGATTTATTTTCTTCCGGAGGGAATATAATGGTATAAAACAAAGCCGTTTTCGGAAGTATTCCGGTACGGTGAAGAGAGCGGGGATCAAATGAGAACAAAAAGCATATGGGGAGTCTTCCTCGGCTCTCTGGTGCTCCTTTTGCCGGTACGCCTCTGTCAGCAGATTTTTCTGGTGGATCGGAGCACGGGATTTTATACGGATAACGGAATTAGTTCCGCATATATTACGGCCGTTTTGGCAGCAGGTGTTTTGCTCATGCTGATTATGAGCATTAGAGAGAAAGACCATCCTACAGGGGAAGCCCCTGCCCTGCGCAGTTATGGGGCTGCTGTTGCGGCGATGTTCTGCGGGTTTATGTTTTTGGGGGAAAGCCTTTACAGCTTGGTTTCCCAACCTGCCATTGAAAACACTACTGTTAATACGGTGCTCTCTGTTGCGGGTATACTGGCAGGTGCTGTTATTCTTATTACGGCATACGATTTGGCCACAGGTGTTAACCATTTGGATCACAGTCCTTTTCTGGGGCTATTTCCGCCCTTGTGGGGATGCGTTTGCCTAGTGGGAATGTTTATTACCTATACGGCCGTTGTAAACGAAGTAGAGAATTTTTACGATACCTGTACGGTTATTTTTTTGCTGCTGTTTTTATTTTCCTATTCTAAGTACATGGCGGGGCTGGAGGGAAGCCGAAAGCTGTTTATTTATGGTTTCCCCAGTGTGCTTCTGGCATTTTTGACAGGTCTTCCTGCTTTTGTGCTGGAATTGATGGGGGCGGATCTCAGCAGCGCGTTTCCCGTGGGGCTGCATCTTTTAAACCTGATGGCTGCTTTTTATGTTCTGGCGCTTCTTATATCGATTTTCAGGCAGGAAAGAAAAAGTTTGGCGGCACCTGTTTTGAACAGGCAGGAGATGGTTCCTATGGAACAAAAAGCAGAGGGAAAGAAATTTTCGTCTGAGGAAGCACCTTCCTATTCCTGGAGCCGGGAAGAGGAAGAAGCCTGCAGAGAGGTTTTAGGAAAGTTGCAGGGAAAAGAGATATTTCGAGACAAAGAAAAAAGCCCGTATGATGAAAAATTTTGAAAAACTCCGTTAAATTTATATCAACTACTTGTAAATTGGGAAGGAATGCTATAAAATAGCATTATAAACCAGATTAATCAAATTCAGGAGGTATCTGTTCCATGTCTATCAAAGTTGCGATTAATGGATTCGGACGTATTGGCCGTCTGGCATTCCGTCAGATGTTCAATGCCGAGGGATATGAGATCGTTGCTATTAACGATCTGACCGATCCCAAAATGCTTGCCCATCTGCTGAAGTATGATTCCTCTCAGGGCCGTTATGCTCTTGCTGATAAAGTAACCGCCGGTGAAGATTCCATCACGGTTGACGGCAAGACCATCAAGATCTACAGCGAAAAAGACGCTAAGGATCTTCCTTGGGGCGAAATTGGTGTAGACGTAGTTCTGGAGTGCACAGGCTTCTACACTTCCAAGGCTAAGGCTCAGGCTCATATCGATGCCGGCGCCAAGAAGGTTGTTATTTCCGCTCCTGCTGGAAATGATCTTCCTACCATCGTATATTCCGTTAACGAGAAGACCCTGACCGCTGAGGACAAGATCATCTCTGCTGCTTCTTGCACCACAAACTGCCTGGCTCCTATGGCTAAGGCTCTGAACGATTACGCTCCTATCCAGAGCGGCATCATGTCCACCATCCATGCTTTCACCGGCGATCAGATGGTTCTGGACGGCCCCCACAGAAAGGGCGACCTGCGTCGTGCTCGCGCCGCTGCTGTGAACATCGTTCCTAACTCCACCGGTGCTGCTAAGGCTATCGGCCTTGTTATCCCCGAACTGAACGGCAAGCTCATCGGCTCCGCTCAGCGTGTTCCGGTTCCCACCGGTTCTACCACTATCCTGGTAGCTGTTGTTAAGGGCGAAAACGTAACCAAGGAAGGCATCAATGCTGCTATGAAGGCCGCTTCTTCCGAGAGCTTCGGCTACACTGAGGAGCAGCTGGTATCCTCCGATATTATCGGAATTACCCAGGGCTCTCTGTTTGATGCCACCCAGACCATGGTGAGCGATATGGGCAACGGCCTCTATCAGGTTCAGGTTGTTTCTTGGTATGATAACGAGAACTCCTACACCAGCCAGATGGTTCGTACCATTAAGTATTTTGCAGAGATCTAATCTCCCGATACTATTGTAAAGAAGCGGCTCCGTTCTTTTGAACGGGGCCGCTTTTATATTTCTTTGCTGGTGCCAAGTGTTTTTGAGAGAAAACTGGGAAAAGTAACAGGATATTTTCGAAAAGGAAACGAACTTTGGCGTGCCGATAATTGAAAAAAAGGCCTGTGTATGGTATAGTCATATAGGAAATTTCGAATCCTTTCATATATGCAAAATGGTAACAGGAGGTAAAAAAGAATGACGCATAAAATTACCGATTCCGTAATCTATGTGGGTGCCGACGATAAGACTATCGATCTGTTTGAAAGCCAGTATGTGGTACCGAATGGTGTTTCCTATAACTCTTATGTGATTTTGGATGATAAAATTGCCGTTATGGACACAGTAGATGCCCGCGCAGGTGAAGAATGGCTGCAGAATTTGGAAGAAGTTTTGGCCGGAAAACAGCCGGATTATCTGGTAGTTTCCCATATGGAGCCGGATCATTCCTCTAATATTCAGGCTATTGCGGAAAAATACCCCGATATGAAGATCGTTGGAAACGCAAAGACGTTTCAGATGATTTCGCAGTTCTTTACCATGGACTTTTCCAGTCGTTCCGTTACAGTAAAGGAAGGGGATGAGCTTTCCCTGGGAAACCATACCCTTACATTTGTAATGGCGCCTATGGTGCATTGGCCCGAGGTAATGGTGGCCTATGAGAAAACGGAAAAAATCCTGTTTTCTGCGGATGGTTTTGGCAAATTCGGTGCTTTGGATACCGATGAGGACTGGGACTGCGAGGCTCGCCGGTATTATTTCAATATTGTGGGAAAATATGGCGCTCAGGTGCAGGCTTTGCTCAAAAAGGCAGCCGCTTTGGATATCGCCATGATCTGCCCGCTGCATGGGCCTATTCTGAAAGAAAATCTGGGCCACTACATTGAAAAATATGATATTTGGAGCAGCTACCGGCCTGAGGACAAGGGTGTTCTGGTAGCATACGCTTCCATTCATGGGCATACTGCAGCTGCCGCTAAGGAAATGGCTAAGATCCTGAAGGAAAAAGGAGCGGAGAAGGTAGTTCTCTGCGATCTTTCCCGGGATGATATGGCGGAAGCGGTGGAAGACGCTTTCCGTTACGATACGCTTCTTTTGGCCGCGGCTACCTATAATGCGGGGGTATTTCCCTGCATGGAACATTTTCTCCTCCATTTGAAGGGAAAGAATTATCAGAAACGCCGTGT